>JASLGD010000058.1 GCA_030150305.1 Caldimonas sp.
CGCTTCGCGCGTTCGAGCTCTTCTTCGACCGACTTCGCAAGCTCGGACAGCTCGCCGAGGATCTCGAGAGCCCGGTCCGGCGAGCTGCTCTCGCCGGAGGCAAGCTGGTCGAGCTCGCCTCGCGCCGCCTCCAGACGGGCCAACAGCTCCTCCGCGCGATTCAACGAATCCTCAGTGCTGCTCATGTTCCGCTCCCGGCGCCGGTCGAGCCTACGCTCATGCTGCCTCCTTGTGGATGCGGTCGAGGATGCCGTTCACGAGCCGGCCGGCCTCCCTCGTCGAATACTGCTTGGCGAGCGTGACGGCCTCGTCGATCACCGCCCCAGGCGGGATGTCGCCGGCGTCGAGCTCGTGGATGGCGATGCGCAGGATGTTGCGCTCGACGGCGCCGAGACGGTCGGCCGTCCACCCGGACTCTTCCGCGGCTGCGGTGATCCGCCGGTCGAGCTCGGCCGCATCGCGCACGACCGCGGCGGTCACGTCCCGGGCGTAGGCGTCGATCTCGCCCTCGTACAGCTCGCCCGGCGCCCGCTCGGTCACGTCCCACTGGTACAGGAGCGTGAGCGCGGACTTCCGCGCCGCGCGGCGGCTCACGGCCATCAGGCGAGCTCCTCGATCGCCACGTCCACACCGGTCACTGTCACTTCGCACATGGTGCCGAGCGCGGCGGCGACGCGTTCCTGGACGCCTCGCGCAACCTCGGGCAAGACGCTCCCGTACGCGACGGCGAGCCCGAGCGCGACGCGAGCGCCGCCGTCTGCGACCTCGACGTCGAGGTGGCGCCGCGGCCGGCGCACCCGAACGCCCTCCGCCTGCTCCGCGGCGCGCACGACGATCTGCGTCAGCGCGGAGTCAGGCACCCTGACGCCGGGTGCCAGGGTCTTCATGTGCCCGCGAGCGCGGGCAGCTTCGCCCCCGCCTCGTCGATGAACGACGTCGAATAGTCGCCGCTTTGGAACTCGTCGCTGCCGAGGATCTCGAACGCCGCCTCACGCGTCGTCGGCAGGCCTTCGATCTCGAATTCGAGGAGCGCACGCCGTGCGCGCGCAATCGCCAGCTCACGGCTGTTGTCGCGGACGATGAGCTTCGCGATCAGCGAGTCGTAGTACGGCGGGACGACGCTGCCCTCCTCCACGAAGGTGTCGACTCGCACGCCCGGACCAAGCGGCGGCCGAAAACGCGTCAGCGCACCCGGTGACGGACGAAAGTCGTGATGTGGATCCTCGGCGTTGATGCGGATCTCGATCGCGTGGCCGAAGCGCGACGCACGCCCTCCGTGCTCGAGCGGCTCGCCGGCTGCAATGCGAATCTGCGTGCGCACGAGATCCATGGACGTGACGAGCTCGGTCACCGGATGCTCGACCTGTAGGCGCGCGTTCAGCTCGATGAAGGCGAACGAGCCGTCGGGCCCGACCAGGAACTCGAGGGTCCCTGCGTTGCGGTAGCCGATGTGGAGGCACGCGCGCTCCGCCGCGGATTCCATCTCCTCGCGCAGCTCCGGGTCGAGCGCGGGCGACGGCGACTCCTCGATCAGCTTCTGATGGCGTCGCTGGATCGAGCACTCGCGCTCGCCGCAGGTCAGCACGGTGCCGTGCGTATCGCACATCACCTGGATCTCGACGTGGCGCGCGGGCGTGATCGCCTTCTCGACGTAGAGCGTGCCGTCGGAGAACGCAGCCTCGGCTTCCGCAGAAGCGCGCGAGTACGCGTCGTCGAGCTCGCCGGGCGACGTGACGAGCCGCATGCCGCGCCCACCGCCGCCGGCGGCAGCTTTGAGCAGCACGGGAAAGCCGAGCTCGTCCGCGGCGGTGCGCGCCTCTGGGAGGCTTACCGTCCGTTCGGTGCCGGGAACGAGCGGCACGCCCGCAGCGCGCATCTCCTCCTTCGCGAGCGCCTTGTCGCCCATCCGCTCCATCACGTCCGCAGGCGGCCCGATGAAGACGAGGTCGTTCTCTTCACACGCGCGAACGAAGTCGGCGTTCTCGGACAGGAATCCGTAGCCGGGATGCACCGCGTCGCAGCCGGTCGTGTTCGCGGCAGCGATCATCGCGGAACTCGAGAGATAGCTCTGCGCGGCGGGCGGCGGGCCGATCTTTACGGCGCGGTCCGCGAGGCGGACGTGCAACGCGTCTTCGTCCGCCGTCGAGTAGACGGCGATCGCCTCGATGCCGAGCTCGTGCAGTGCGCGAATCACGCGTACAGCGATCTCACCGCGGTTCGCCACGAGGACTCGGTTGAACACGTCGAGAGTCTATGGTTGGCGGCGTGGCGGTCCGCGAAGCCCCGCTCGAGCAAACCGAGCAGGGCCTCGTGTGCAGAGGCGACGGCTGGTTCGTCGTCAACGCAGAAGCGGTGCGCTGGCGCGCCTGGGACGGCCTCGGGTTCAGCTCGAACTTCGGCGGCGACACGCTCTTCGACCAGGTCGGCATCGGCATCAGCGCTCTCGGACCGGGCGAGCCGATGTCGATGTACCACTGGGAGACCAATCAGGAGGACTTCCTCGTGCTCGCCGGCTCCGGGGTGCTCGTCGTCGAAGGTGAGGAGCGGCCGCTCCGCCCGTGGGACTTCGTCCATTGCCCGCCCGGCACGGCTCACGCGATCGTCGGCGGCCCGATCGTCGTGCTCGGGGTCGGCTCGCG
>JASLGD010000073.1 GCA_030150305.1 Caldimonas sp.
GCGATGGTCGCCGGCGCCGCGTCGAGGTCGAGCCAGCGCCGCGTCGCCGCGATGACGGCGCCGCTCGCGGCGCCGAGCGCCGGCGAGAACGCGAGCTGCACGCGCGCGGCGTCGTCGGCGAAGCGCGCCTCGAGCCAGCCCGGCGATGCGGCGAGCGCACCGGCAGCGACGGTGCGCCGGATCGCGCGACCGGCGACGGCTTCGACGCCGGGGATCGCGCGCGCCGCGACGAACGCGAGCAGCGCGTCGACGTCGAGCGGCGCGCGGTACGCGAGCTGCACCGTCACCGCGTCGCCGGCGCCGAGCCTCGCCGCGCGACCCTTGCGCATCGGCATCGCCGCGTCTTCGCTGCGCGGCGCCGTCCTGCGCAAGCGCGTCGGGTTCATGCGGTAGCCGCCGAGGAAGGCCGCGTTGAAGCGGCGCAGGCTGCGGAATCCGCTCGTCAACGCGATCTGCGAGATCGGCAGCTGCGTGTCGGTGAGGAGCTGCTTGGCGAGCAGCAGCCGGCGTGTCTGCAGATACTGCAACGGCGTCACGCCGTGCTCGGCGAAGAAGATGCGGCGCAGGTGGCGGTCGCTGACGCCGAGCCGGGCCGCGACGTCGGCGACGCTCGGCGCATCGCCGCGCGCCGCGAAGTCGTCGAGCGCGCTCGCCGCCTGCAGCGCGAGCGTTCGCGACGCGTCCATCACCGTCCACGGCAGCCCGGGGCCGGGCGCGATCTCGGGCCGGCATTTGAGACACGGCCGGAACGCCGCTGCTTCGGCCTGTGCCGGCGACGCGAAGAAGCGGCAGTTGCGGCGCGCCGGCATGCGGACACGGCAGATCGGCCGGCAGTACACGCCCGTCGACGTCACGCCGACGAAGAGCCGGCCGTCGAAGCGCGCGTCGTGCGCGAGGAGGACCTGGTAGGCAGCGTCGCCATCGATCGTCATGGCGATGATTATGGGCAGCCGATGGGACACGACTCGCCGTTTTCGGACACGTCGGGCGGTGGCCTCGAATTGGCTGTTGGCGCGTGTCGCGGCGTCCACAGGCAGCGAACAACGAGAACGCATCGAGACCCGCACGCTAGACTCGGCGGATGCCGAATCCTCCCCGACCGACGGGGCGGCGCCTTCCGTCCGCGCCATGAGTGCCATCAAGGCCTTGCTGCTGACCGACGTCGTCGACAGCACGCAGCTCGCCGAGCAGCTCGGCGACAGCGCGGCGGCCGAGCTCTGGGTCGCGCACGATCGCGTCTCGCGCGCATTGCTCGGCGTCTGGCGCGGTCGCGAGATCGACAAGACCGACGGCATCCTCGCGCTCTTCGACGACTGCGCCGACGCCGTCGGCTACGCGCTCGACTACCACCGCGCCCTCGCGACGCTGCCGAGCCCGTTGAAGGCGCGTGCCGGCGTCCATGTCGGGCCCGTCATCCTGCGCGAGAACGCCGCCAGCGACGTCGCGCTCGGCGCGAAGCCGTTCGACGTCGAAGGCATCGCCAAGCCGATCGTCGCCCGGCTGATGGCGTTGGCGCGCGGCGGCCAGACGCTCCTGTCGACCGCCGCGAAGGACGCGCTCGGCCCGTGCGCGCACAAGCTCGTCTCGCACGGGCACTGGCGACTGAAAGGCATCTCCGATCCGATGGAGCTGTTCGAGATCGGCGCGGCGGACGCCGAGTTCGTCGTGCCGCCCGACGGCGAGAAGGCGCACCGCGTCGTCTGGATGGGCGACTGGTGGCTGCCGGTCAACGAGATCCCGAACAACCTGCCGCACCAGGCGACGTCGTTCATCGGCCGCGAGCGCGAGCTCGCGGACGTCAAGAGCATGCTCGCGGCGTCGCGCCTGCTGACGCTCGTCGGCATGGGCGGGCTCGGCAAGACGCGGCTGTCGCTGCAGGTCGCGGCCGAGCAGATCCATGCCTTCCCCGACGGCGTCTGGTTCCTCGACCTCGCGCCGATCGGCGACCCGGCGCTCGTCGTCAGCGAGGCGGCGCAGGTGCTCGGCGTGCGCGAGGAGCCCGACCGGCCGCTGCTGCAGACGGTCTGCTCCCACCTGAGGAACCGCCGCGCCCTCGTGATCTTCGACAACTGCGAGCACGTGATCGAGGCCTCGGCGCAGCTCGCGAGCGCGATCCTGAAGGCGGCGCCGCAGGTGCGCATCCTGGCGTCGAGCCGCGAGGCGTTGCGCGCGCCGGGCGAGCAGTGCTACCCGGTGCTGCCGCTTCCGGTGCCGCGTCGCGACGACGGGCTCGACGCGCTGTCGCGGTCGACGGCGGTGCGCCTGTTCGTCGCCCGGGCGCAGCAGCACAAGCCTTCGTTCGCGCTCACCGAGCGCGAAGCTCCCGCCGTCGCCGAGCTCGTCGCGCGGCTCGAAGGCATCCCGCTCGCGCTCGAGCTCGCGGCGGCGCGCGTTCGGGCGCTCTCGGTCGCCGAGATCAACGCTCGCCTGCACGACCGCTACAAGCTGCTGACGGGCGGCTCGCGCGTCCTGCAGCAGCGCCAGCAAACCTTGCGTGCGCTCGTCGACTGGTCGTACGAGCTGCTCGCGCCGGAAGAGCAGATCGTCCTCGACCGGCTCGCGGTGTTCGCCGGCGGCTTCGACCTCGCGGCCGCCGAATCGGTCTGCGGGCTCGCCCCGCTCGCGCCGGAGGAGGTCCTCGACCGGCTGCAGTCGCTGATCGAGAAGTCGCTCGTGATGGTCGAAGAGCGCGACGACGGCGCCCGCTACATGATGCTCGAGACGATCCGCGAGTACGCGCGCGAGAAGCTCGCCCGACGCGACGATGCCGCGGCCGTCGCCGCGCGCCATTGCGATCACTACTTCGCGATGGCGAAGAGCGCGAGCAGGGGGCTGCGCGGCCCCGAGCAGGCCGACTGGTTGTGGCGGCTCGAGGTCGAGCTCGACAACATCCGCAGCGCCATCGCGCTCTCGCTCGCCGGCGGCGTCGAGCAGATGATCGCCGCCAAGTTCGCCGTCGCGCTGCAGGGGTTCTGGATCCTGCGCGGGTATTCGAGCGAAGGTCGCAAGCTCGTCAAGGCCGCGCTCGCGCTGCCGGCGATCCAGGCGGTGCCGGTCGCGCACGCGTTCGCGCTCTATGTCGGCGCCGCGCTCGCCGAGAGCCAGAGCGACCACGCCGAGGCGCGCAGCATGCTCGAGACGTGCCTCGCCCTGCGGCGGGCGCTCGGCAACGAAGTCGACATCGCCGCGACCCTGTCGACGCTCTCGGTCGCGCGCCTGCAGGCCGGCGACGCCGTCGAGGCGGCCGAGAGCGAGCGCGAGGCGCTCGAGATCTTCCGCCGCCTCGGCGACCGGATCGGCGAAGCGATCGGCCTGCTGCACCTCGGCCAGAGCGCGCTCTACCTCGGCGAGCACGCGAAGGCGCGATCGCACCTGGAGCAATGCCTCGCCGTCGCGCGCGAGATCCGTCATCAGGAGATCGAAGGCGAGTGCGAGCTCGTGCTCGGCGAGGTCGCGCTCGAGACGCACGACGCCGAGCAGGCGTGCCACCGCTTCAAGCGCTCGCTGACCGTGTGTCGCGATGCCGGCGACAAGCGCGGCGAGGCGAACGCGCTGCGCTGGCTCGGCCGCGTCGACCTGCAGACCGGCGACCGCGCGTCCGCGCGTGGCCGCCTGGCCGATGCGTTGCGCGCGTTCCGCGGCTTCGACATGCGCGAGGAGCTGCTCTCCTGCCTCGAGGACCACGCCGAGCTCGTCGAGGCCGAGGGCAGGGCCGAGCTGGCCGTCGCGTTGAGCGCGGCGGCGGCGCAGGCGCGGCAGCGGCTCGGCTTGCGGCGCGCGCCGCAC
>JASLGD010000255.1 GCA_030150305.1 Caldimonas sp.
GCCGGATGATCTCGTAACTGACTCCCGCGATCACCGGAATCAACACGATGCGCGACCCCACGACGAACGCCAGATTCGGCCTCGGAATCACCGAGTAGATGGCGATCGCGACGACCATCACGGTCAGCAAGAAGTTGGTGCCGCAGCGGACGTGCGCGGTCGAAAACTGTTGCGCGGTTTCCGGAGTCAGCTCGACGCCGTTTTCGTATGCAGCGATCGACTTGTGCTCGGCGCCGTGGTACTGGAACACGCGCTTGATGTCGCCCAGATTGCCGACGACGCCGAGATAGAGGATGAACAATCCGAGCCGCGCCAGCCCTTCGAACAACGGGAACGAACCGCTGAACAAGTGCTTCAACGAGTTGCCGGCGAGCGCGGGGACGATGATGAAGATCGCGCTGAACACGAGCGCCGCAACGACCACTGCAACGCTCATCGCCGTCTCGGAGACGCGCTCTTCTTCGGGCATCTGCTGGTTGGCCGACCAGGTGAGCGCCTTGTAGCCGAGACCGAGCGATTCGCCGAGCCCCATGACACCGCGCACGATCGGCACGTTGCGCCACTTCTCGGCCCAGCCCGGCACGGGCCGGACGTCAACCTTGATGCCGCCGTCCGGCTCACGTATCGCGATCGCGTACGTCGTCGCGCCGCGCATCATCACGCCTTCGAGCACCGCCTGGCCACCCATGTAGCGGGGCTCGTCAGGCATTATTTCCGCTCTCGGCCTGCGGCCGGGCCGCTCGGGCCCCGCTCGCTGCTCGGCGACGAAGTCAATCCGCGCGCGGCAATACTTCGACGAACGACGCGCCCGGCATCAGCCTCGCGACGCTCGCTCACGAGTAGCCCTACGCCTTCTTGGTCTTGGCTTTCGCGGCGCGGCGCTGGAAGCGCTCGACGCGCCCACCGGTGTCAACGAGCTTTTGCTTGCCCGTGTAGAACGGGTGGCACTCCGAGCAGAGCTCGACGCGCAGCGTGGGTGACGTCGAACGGGTCGTGAACTCGTTGCCGCAGGAGCAGTGCACCTTGCACTCGACGTAGTCGGGGTGGATGTCAGTCTTCATGAGGTAGTCCAGTCTACGGGGCGGCCGGCGCTGTGAGAACAGCGGGAGCTACGTCCCCATTCCCGTCGGGGCCTTGGCGATCTCGTTGAGGAATTCGGTGTTGGTCTTTGTGCTGCGCAGCTTGTCGATCAGCAGCTCGAGGCCCGAGCCGCCCTCGAGCGCACCCAGCACCCGCCGCAGCTTCCAGACCTGCTGGAGATCACGCCGGTCGAACAGCAATTCCTCGTGACGGGTGCTCGACTGCTCGACGTCGATCGCGGGGTAGATCCGCCGGTCAGCCGTGCGCCGGTCGAGCCGGAGCTCCATGTTCCCGGTGCCCTTGAACTCCTCGAAAATGTGCTCGTCCATCTTCGAGTTGGTCTCGACGAGCGCGGTCGCGAGGATCGTGAGCGAACCGCCCTCTTCGACGTTGCGGGCCGCACCGAAGAACTTCTTGGGCGGGTAGAGCGCACCGGCGTCGATACCACCCGACATGATGCGGCCCGAAGCGGGCGCCGCCAGGTTGTAGGCGCGCGCAAGGCGTGTGATGCCGTCGAGAATGATGACGACGTCGGTGCCGGCCTCGACGAGGCGCTTCGCCCGTTCGATGGTCAGCTCGGCGATGTGCGTGTGTTCCTCGGACGGACGGTCGAATGTCGACGCGACCACCTCAGCCCGCAAAACGTGCCGCCGCATGTCGGTGACTTCTTCGGGACGCTCGTCGACCAGCAACACGATGACGTGACATTCGGGGTTGTTGAGCTCGATCGAGTGCACGATCTGCTTGATGATCGTCGTCTTGCCCGCCTTGGGCGGCGAGACGATCATGCCGCGCTGACCTTTGCCGATCGGCGAGATCAAGTCGATGATGCGTCCGGTGATTTCCTGCGGCTCGCCGTCGAGCTCGAGCCGCAGACGCGAGTCGGGGAAGAGCGGCGTGAGGTCTTCGAAGCGAACGCGTGCGCGCGCTTCGTCGGGCGTGAGTCCGTTGATGAGATCGACGCGCACCAACGCCGGATACTTCTCGCTGCTGGCCGGCGGGCGCGTCGCGCCCTTTACGTAGTCGCCTTTACGCAAACCGAAGCGGCGTACCTGCGATGCCGACACATAGGCGTCGTTGCGGCCGGCGACATAACCCGATGTCCGCAAGAAGCCGTAGCCCTCGTCGCGCAGGTCGAGGAGTCCTTCGACGTCGATCAGTTCGCCCGTGTATTCGTCGCCCCGTTCCGGGCGGTCGGGGCGACCGCCGCCGCCACCACCACCATCACCGCCGCGGTCACGGTCGCGGCCGCGCCGCCGGCGCCGGCGGCGATTCCCGCCGTCGTCGTCGCGCCACTGCTGGCCGTGCTCGCGCCCGTCGCCTTCTTCGGTCGCAGTGTCGTCCGAGGTGTGCGATTCCGCGGGAGCAGGAGCAGGAGCAGTGGTGGGCGCCGGCTCGGCTGTGGTGGTGTTCGCCGCTGCGGGCGCGTCGTCCGCACTGCTCGCACCGTTCGAACTACCCGCGCCGTTCCCCGCCGCGCCCCGACGCGGACGAATCATGGCCATCGAGTCGGCCGGATCGTCGGTCGTTGCGAGCTTGCTCTCTTCGGCGGCAAGTGATGCCAGCT
>JASLGD010000172.1 GCA_030150305.1 Caldimonas sp.
GCGGTCCTGGCGTCGGCGGCGAGCGCGTCCCACGCCTGCACGCGACCCAGCAGCGCGATCGACGCCGGATTGAGCGCGTACGCGCGGACGTCGGCGCCGGAGTCGTCGGCAAGACGCTGGCGCTCGCGCTCGCCGCGCTCGGCCTGGACGTCGCGCTGCGCGGCAACCCGGCGGCGGCCGGCGACGACGTCCGCGCGTACGCGCTCAATCCGGCGTCGATCGCGCTGCTGCGTCGCGTGCAGGCATGGGACGCGCTCGCCGCCGACGCCAGGACCGCGGTCCACGACATGGTCGTGCACGGCGATGCGGCCGGCGCGCTGCTCGAGTTCTCGGCGTGGCAGCAGTGCGTCGCCGAGCTCGCCGTCATCACCGACGCCGCCGCGCTCGAACGCGCGCTCGACGCGTCGGTCGCCGCTGCCGCGCACGTCACGCGCGTCGACCTGGACGCGGTCGTCGAAGCCGCCCTCGTCGCTCACTGCGAAGGCCGCGCCGCGGCGACGCTGCGCGCGCTCGGCGAGGCAACGACGTTCGAGCGCAGCGACACCGGCCAGCGCGCGGTCGCGGCGCGCGTCGTCGCGTCGCTGCCGCACCGGCACGTCGCGCGCCAGTGGTTCCGCTCGCCCGACGTCCTCGCGCTGCTGCCGTTCGACCGGCCCGAGCGCGAACGTTCGTACGCGCTCGTCTGGTCGCTGCCGCGCGAGCGCGCCGACGCGCTCCTCGCGCTCAGCGCAAGCGACTTCGAGCGCGAGCTCGCCGACGCCACCGGCGGCGAAGCCGGCGCTCTCTCGCTCGCCTCCGAGCGCGCCGCGTGGCCGCTCGTCGTCGGCGGCGCCGAGGCGTGGTCGGGTCCGGGCTGGGTGCTCGTCGGCGACGCCGCGCACGTCGTCCACCCGCTCGCCGGACAGGGGCTCAACCTCGGTCTCGCCGACGTCGCTGCGCTCGCCGCCGTGATCGCGGCGCGCGAGCCGTGGCGCGCGCTCGGCGACGAGCGGTTGCTCCGGCGCTACGAACGGCAGCGCGCCGCGCCGACGTGGGCGATGCGGCAAATGACCGACGGTTTGTTGCGTTTGTTCGCGGCTTCCTCGGCACCGATCCGCGAACTCCGCAACAATGGCATGGGCCTCGTCAACCGCGTCTCGCCGCTCAAGCGCTGGCTCGCCGCCCGCGCCCTCGACTCCTGAAGGATCGCCATGAAACGCATCGTCCGCGCCGCCGCCGCTCTCGTCTTCGCGCTCGCGCTCGCGCCGGCGTTTGCCGACGAAGCCGCGATCCGCAAGAACATCTCCGAGCGCGTGCCGAACATGCCGAAGATCGACGAGGTCACCAAGACTTCGATCCCCGGGCTCTACGAGATCCGCATCGGCACCGACATCCTCTACAGCGACGAGGAAGGCAACTACGTCATCGAAGGGCAGTTGATCGAGACGAAGACGAAGACCAACCTCACCGAGCAGCGTGTCGCCAAGCTCACCGCGATCGACTTCAAGACGCTGCCGCTGAAGGACGCGATGGTCTGGAAGCAGGGCACGGGCGAGAGGAAGCTCGTCGTCTTCGCCGACCCGAACTGCGGCTACTGCAAGAAGTTCGAGCGCGACCTGCAGTCGGTCAAGGACGTCACCGTCTACACGTTCCTCTATCCGATCCTCGGCGGCGACTCGCCCGAGAAGTCGAAGCAGATCTGGTGCGCGAAGGACAACATCAAGGTCTGGCGCGACTGGATGATCAAGGGCACGCCGATCGGCGACAGTCCGGCGTGCGACACCTCGGCGCTGCAGCGCAACCTCGCGCTCGGCCGCAAGCACCGCATCACCGGCACCCCGGGCGTCGTCTACGAGGACGGCAAGATGCAGCCCGGCGCCGTCGGCGCCGAAGCGGTCGAGCGCCAGCTCGCGCTGAGCCGCGGCAAGAGCAGCAGCTGATCGCGTCGCCCGCGGGCGACCGCTTCCCCCGCGCTACATGCGGTAGCTCGGGTCCTTTCGGTCGACGAGCCGCTGCAGCGCGGCGAAGACGTCCTCGCCGGCGCCATGCTTCGGGTGAAACTGGAGCGAGTCGACGACGCACTTCTCGAGCACCGCGCGCGCGATCGGCAACGCCTCGCCCATCGATTGCGTCGCGAGCTGCACCTCGCATGCGCGCACGACGGTCCACAGCAGCGCCAGCGCGTGCGGCAGCGTCGCGCCGATCGCCACCGGGCCGTGGTTGCGCAGCAGCACGACCGGCCTGCCTTCGGAGCTCGCGACGATGCGCGCGCCTTCGTCGGCGTGCACGGTGATGCCCTCGAAGTCGTGGTACGCGACCTTGCCGTAGAGCTGCGCGGCGTAGAAGTTGGTGAACGCGAGGCCCTCCTTCAGGCAGCACACCGCCTGCGTCGCCGTCGTGTGGACGTGCATGACGCAGTGCGCCTCGGGCACCGCCCGATGGATCGCGCCGTGGAAGGTGATGCCGGCGGGATTGATCGGCCAGTCGGAGTGGCCGACGATGCCGCCGTCGAGGTCGACCTTGACCAGGTTCGACGCGCACACCTCGGAGTAGTGCAGCCCGAACGGATTGATGAGGTAGTGCAAAGGCTCGCCGGGGACGCGCAGCGAGATGTGGTTGTAGATCAGCTCGGTCCAGCCGAGGTGGTCGAAGATGCGGTAGGCGGCGGCGAGCTGCGTGCGCGCTTCCCACTCGGCGGGGCCGAAGCGCGCGGGCCGGACGAACGCGTTGCGCGGCGGGGTCGAAGTCATCGCAAGGCTCCTCGGGGTGGCGATCGTCGGGCGCATGCGCCTCGATCGCAGCGCGCGGACAAAGACCGCTCCGTCCGGAAAGGTCGCCATCTTGCCTGCGATCGTCGCCGCCGGCACGTGGCGACGATCGCAGG
>JASLGD010000212.1 GCA_030150305.1 Caldimonas sp.
CGGCTCTCGCCTCGGAGAGCGCGCGAAGAAGGTCGAGCGCGCGCTCGGCGAGCTGACGGTCACCCTCGGCGCCGCCGACTATCTCGAGGCCGCGACGCTGCTGCGCGACTCGCCCGAGCTGGCGTTCGAGCAGCTGATCGACCTCTGCGGCGTCGACTACTCGAGCTTTCGCGACGAGCCGCGGGAAGGTCCGCGCTACTGCGTCGTCAGCCACCTGCTTTCGCTCACCCACAACTGGCGCCTCCGCCTGAAGGTCTTCTGCGCCGACGACGACGTCCCGCAGATCGCGTCGCTGACCGACGTGTGGAGCGCAGCCAACTGGTACGAGCGCGAGGCGTTCGACCTCTACGGGATCGTCTTCGACGGCCACGTCGACCTGCGCCGCATCCTCACCGACTACGGCTTCATCGGCCACCCGATGCGCAAGGACTTCCCGGTCTCCGGAACGGTCGAGATGCGCTACGACCCCGAGCAGAAGCGCGTCATCTACCAGCCGGTGACGATCGAGCCGCGCGAGATCGTGCCGCGCGTCATCCGCGAAGAGAACTACGGCGGAATGCACTGAAGCCAAGCGACGTGGCCGACATCAAGAACTACACGCTGAACTTCGGGCCGCAGCATCCGGCGGCGCACGGCGTGCTGCGCCTCGTCCTCGAGCTCGACGGCGAGGTCATCCAGCGCGCCGACCCGCACATCGGGCTGCTCCATCGCGCGACCGAGAAGCTCGCCGAGACGCGCACCTACATCCAGTCGCTGCCGTACATGGACCGGCTCGACTACGTCTCGATGATGTGCAACGAGCACGCGTACTGCCTCGCGATCGAGAAGCTCACCGGCGTCGACGTGCCGATCCGCGCGCAGTACATCCGCGTCATGTTCGCCGAGCTCACGCGGCTGATGAACCACCTGCTCTGGCTCGGCGCGCATGGCCTCGACTGCGGCGCGATGAACGTGCTGATCTACTGCTTCCGCGAGCGCGAGGACCTGTTCGACATGTACGAGGCGGTCTCGGGCGCGCGCATGCACGCGGCGTACTTCCGCCCCGGCGGCGTCTACCGCGACCTGCCCGACACGATGCCGCAGTACCGCGAGTCGAAGATCCGCGGCGCGAAGGCGACGAAGGAGCTGAACGAGAACCGGCAGGGCTCGCTGCTCGACTTCATCGACGACTTCTCGAAGCGCTTCCCGGCGCGCGTCGACGAGTACGAGACGCTGCTCACCGACAACCGGATCTGGAAGCAGCGCACCGTCGGCATCGGCGTCGTCAGCCCCGAGCGCGCCAAGAACCTCGGCTTCACCGGCCCGATGCTGCGCGGCTCGGGCGTCCTCTGGGACTTGCGCAAGCACCAGCCGTACGACGTCTACGACAAGATGGACTTCGACGTTGCGATCGGCGTCAACGGCGACACCTACGACCGCTACCTCGTGCGCGTCGAGGAGATGCGCCAGGCCAACCGCATCGTCCGCCAGTGCGTCGACTGGCTGCGCGCCAATCCGGGGCCGGTCATCACCGCCAACCACAAGGTCGCCCCGCCGCCGCGGATCGACATGAAGAGCGGGATGGAGGACCTGATCCACCACTTCAAGCTCTACACCGAGGGCATGCGCGTTCCGGAAGGCGAGGTCTACGCCGCGGTCGAGCACCCGAAGGGCGAGTTCGGCATCTACATCGTGAGCGACGGCGCCAACAAGCCGTACCGGCTCAAGATCCGCGCCGCCGGATTCCCGCACCTGGCCGCGCTCGACGAGCTCGCGCGCGGCCACATGATCGCCGACGCGGTCGCGCTGATCGGCACGATGGACATCGTGTTCGGGGAGATCGACCGGTGAGCGCTCCCGGCGAGGCGAAGCCGCAGCTATCGGAGAGCGCAGCGCGCGCGTTCGAGCGCGAGATCGCGAAGTATCCGGCCGACCAGAAGGCGTCGGCGGTGATCGCCTGCCTGACGGTGCTGCAGCGCGAGCACGGCTGGATCTCGCAGGAAAGCGAGGAGCTCGTTGCCGAGGCGCTCGGCATGCCGGTGATCGCCGTGCACGAGGTGACGACCTTCTACAACATGTTCAACCAGGAGCCGGTCGGCCGCGTCAAGCTCAACGTCTGCACCAACCTGCCGTGCCAGCTGCGCGGCGGCCAGCACGCGCTCGAGCACCTGTGCCGCTCGCTCGGCGTCGCCGAAGGCGGCACGACCGCCGACGGCGCGTTCACGGTGCAGCAGTCCGAGTGCCTCGGCGCGTGCGCCGACGCGCCGGTGCTGCTCGTCAACGACGTCCAGATGGTGAGCTTCATGAACGACCAGCGGCTCGACGAGCTGGTTTCCCTGCTGCGCGCCGAGAGCGCGCCTGCTGCGCCATGACCGCACGCTTCGACCTTTCGCGCTTCCAGGCGACCGGCGCCGAAACGTGCTTCCACGGCCGCCACATCGAGCCGCAGATCTACGCCGGCCTCGACGGCGCCAACTGGCGGTTGAAGGACTACGAGGCGCGCGGCGGCTACCGCGCGTGGAAGAAGATCCTCGGCGCCGACGACCGCTCGCGCGACGCGCAAGCCGGCGCCGGCGATGGCGAGAAGAAGGGGATGACGCCCGAGCAGGTGATCGCCGAGGTCAAGGCGTCGGGGCTGCGCGGCCGCGGCGGCGCCGGTTTCCCGACCGGCCTCAAGTGGAGCTTCATGCCGCGCCAGTTCCCGGGCGCCAAGTACCTCGTCTGCAACTCCGACGAAGGCGAGCCGGGCACCTGCAAGGACCGCGACCTGCTGATGTTCAACCCGCACATCGTCATCGAAGGGATGGCGATCGCGGCGTACGCGATGGGCGTCAAGCTCGCCTACAACTACATCCACGGCGAGATCTTCGAGGTCTACGAGCGCTTCGAGGAAGCGCTCGCGGAGGCGCGCGCCGCCGGCTACCTCGGCGACAAGGTGCTCGGCTCTGAGACGAGCTTCCAGCTGCACGCCTGCCACGGCTTTGGCGCCTACATCTGCGGCGAGGAGACCGGCCTCCTCGAGTCGCTGGAAGGCAAGAAGGGCATGCCGCGCTTCAAGCCGCCGTTCCCGGCGAGCTACGGCCTCTACGGCAAGCCGACCACCATCAACAACACCGAGACCTTCGCCGCGGTGCCGTG
>JASLGD010000232.1 GCA_030150305.1 Caldimonas sp.
ATCCGATCGACCGAACCCGAGCCGCCGCCGAAACGCGATTGGCCCCGCTCCCGCCTGCTCAACGTCTGGGTCGACGACCTCACGATGCAGCAGCTGATGGAGCGCCTCGACAGCGGCATCCTCTTCACGCTCAATCCCGACCACTGCTATCACCTGCAGCGCAACGCCGACTTCCATGCGGCGTACCGCAAGGCCGACTTCATCACCTCCGACAGCAAGTACGTGTACTGGGCGCTCGGCTGGATCGGACGCCGCATCCAGGAGAAGGTGTCGGGGTCCGACATCGTCCCGGCCTTCTGCAGACATCACGCGTCGAACCCGGACGTGAAGATCTTCCTGCTCGGCGCCGGCCCGGGCATTGCCCAGCGAGCGCGCGAGCGCATCAACGCGCGCACCGGCCGCGAGATCGTCGTCGGTGCGCACGGGCCGTCGATGCAGTTCGTCAACGATGCCAAGGAAATCGCCGACGTCGTGCAGATGATCAACGCGTCCGGGGCGAACGTCCTGATCGTCGGCCTCGGCGCGCCCAAGCAGGAGATCTGGATCGATCGCCATCGCGCCGCGATGCCCGGGGTGAAGATCTACATGGGCGTCGGCGCGACGATCGACTACGAAGCGGACGCGGTCGTGCGCGCGCCGCGCTGGATGACGCGCAACGGCCTCGAATGGGTCTACCGCATCACGACCGAGCCGCGGCGCTACTGGCGGCGCTATCTGCGCGACACCGAGTTCTTCTGGCTGGTGCTGCTCGACCGTCTCGGCCGCTATCGCGCGCCGACCTGGCGTTCGGCGCCTCCCGTGCGCGGCGAGGCGACGCGTTGAGGCAGCGGCGATGATCCGCACCGGCATGGTCGGCCTCGGCAAGATGGGGCTTTCGCACCTCGCGATCGCTCGCGCGCATCCCGAGATCGACGTCGTCGCCGGCTGCGACGCGACGGCGTATCTCACCGACATCCTCGGCAAGCACGCCGCCCTGAAGTGCTACGCCGACTTCGACCGCATGCTCGCCGCCGAGCAGCTCGACGCGATCATCGTCGCGACGCCCTCGCGGCTGCACGCCGGCATGGTCGAGAAGGCGCTCGCCAAGGGGCTCGACGTCTTCTGCGAGAAGCCGTTCGTGCTCGACGTCGGCGACGGCGAGCGTCTCGTCGCGCTCGCCGACCAGCGCGCCGCGGTCACGCAGGTCGGCTATCACTATCGCTTCGTCGGCGCGTTCCGGGAGGCCGCGCGGCTCGTCAAGTCGGGCGCGCTCGGCACGGTGCATCACGTGCGCGCCGAGGCGTACGGGCCGGTCGTGCTGCGCCGCAAGGGGGCGACCTGGCGCGCTGCGAAGGACGAAGGCGGCGGCGCGCTCTACGACTACGCGTGCCATGCGATCGACCTCGTCAACTTCGTCGTCGGCCCGGCGAGCGCGGTCTCCGGCGTCGTCCGCCACAGCGTCTTCTCGCGCGACGTCGACGACGAGGTCTACGCCACCTTCGAGTTCGCCGACGGCGCCAGCGGCCAGCTGTCGGTGAACTGGAGCGACGAGAGCTATCGCAAGATGTCGACCAAGGTCTCGGTGTGGGGAACGAACGGCCGCATCGTCGCCGACCGGCAGGAGTGCCAGCTCTACCTTCGCGAGGCGCACCCTGCGTTGCCGGGCGTGCACGCCGGCTGGACGGTGCGCTACACGACCGACCTCACCGAAGAAGTCTGGTTCTACCTGCGCGGCGAGGAGTATTCGGCGCAGATCGACTACTTCGCGAGCAGCATCCGCGAGCGCCGCGTCGACGGCGAGAACACGTTCCGCTCGGCGCTGCAGACCGATCGCGTCGTCGCGATGATGCTCGCCGCGGCGACCCGGGGCTCGCCGGCGCCGGCGCCCGCGGCCGCGGCGCCGCGCAGAGGCTTCTGGGCGCGCATGACGGGCTGACGATGGACGCCACAAGCGCTTCGCAGCTGCCCGCCAGGGGGCCGATGGACCGGGTCCTGTTCGGCGACAACCAGTTCTTCGGCGTCAACCACATGTCGGAGGAGAAGGCGCGCGCGCAGTCGATCCGGTTCCAGGACTTGCAGGCGATCATCGACGTGCTCGACGCCGCCTACGCCGAGGGCATCCGCACCTTCATGTGCACGTCGCACGACCGCGTCGGCGAGATCTGCGATCACTTTCGCGCCCATCCCGAGAAGTACCCCGACTACCGCTTCTATCCGTGCATGCCGTACGCCCACAAGTACGCGAACGCGGTGACCGAGCACGGCATGATCGAGGCGCTGCGCATGTTCCTTCCGCAGGAGGGCGCGATCGCGGCGATGCTCAAGGGCGGCGTCGCGCTCGCCAACAAGGACATCGAGGCGATCATGCAGCTGCTGATCGACGCCGAGATGAAGATGTTCCACGGCCTCAGCACGCCGGTCGTCTTCATGCAGAACGTCATCACCGACCTGCTGCTCGGCCTGCGCATGCACGAGTGCTTCCGGATCTTCCACGACCACGTGCGCAGCAGGTACGGCGCCGAGCCCGCCTTCATCACGATGAACGTGCCGCGCCTGCTCGATGCGCTCGACGCGCTCGGCATCGACAACCCGATCGTCTGCGCGAACATCAACAAGATCGGCTTCCGGATGTGCGGCGGCGTCGGCGCCTACGAGAGCGCGATCGCGACGCGCCGCTTCCGCCCGATCGCGATGTCGGTGTTCGCGTCGGGCGCGATCACGCCGCGCGAGGCGATCGCGTACGTGTGCGCGCAGCCGCGCATCGAGTCGATCGTCTTCGGCGCGTCCGGGCGCGCCAACATTCGCCAGACCAAGGCGCTGATCGACGAGCTGAGCTTGCCTGCGGCGCGCGCCGCGGCGGTCGACGGCAGCTGAGCGCGACCGGGCGCGCGCCGGGCCGCACGACGGATCGCGAAGCTCGATGAGCGCGCCGCTCCCGACCCCCGCCGCGCCGCGCGTCGGCACGATCGACTCGCTCGACGGCCTGCGCGCCGTCTCGATCGCGATCGTCTTCCTCGCCCACACCGGGCTGCACAAGATCGTGCCCGGGTTCTTCGGCGTCACGGTGTTCTTCTTCCTGAGCGGATACCTGATCACGACGCTGCTGCGCGTCGAGTTCGAGCGCACCGGCGACATCGGCCTGCGCGCGTTCTACATCCGCCGGGCGTTCCGCATCTGGCCGCTCTTCTACCTCGTCCTGATCGTCGCCACGCTGCTGACCTGGTCGGGCCTCTACGGGCCGCCGCTGCCGCTCGATCCGCTCCTCGTCTTCATGCAGTTCGCGCACCTGGCGAACTACGCGATCGTCAAGGCAGGCTGGTACATCGGCCGCAGCCCCGAGAGCTGGGTCTACTGGTCGCTCGCCGTCGAGGAGCACTTCTACCTGGTGCTGCCGGTCGTCTACCTGGCGATGCTGAAGCGCGGCGTCTCGCGGCAGCGCCAGGCGCTCTTCTTCCTCGCCGCCTGCCTGGCGACGCTGGCGTGGCGCTTCGTCCTCGTGTTCGCGTTCGACGCGCCGAAGGAGCGCATGTACGTCGCGACCGACACGCGCATCGACTCGATCCTGTTCGGTTGCGTGCTCGCCGTCGTCCACAACCCCGTCCTCGACGAGCCTCCCATCGGCGAGCGCTGGCTGAAGCGGTTCTGGTTCCCGCTCGGGCTGGTGCTCGTCGTCGCCAGCTTCCTGCCGCGCCAGCCGTGGTTCGACCAGACGCTGCGCTACACGGTGCAAGGGCTCGCGCTGCTGCCGGTCTTCCTGGTCGCCGTCCGCTACCCGCAGTGGTGGCCGTGCCGGCCGCTCAACCATCCGTGGATGCGCATGGTCGGGGTGCTGTCGTACGCGATGTACCTCGTGCACACCACCGTGATCCGGATCGTGCAGCTGTGGACCGACTCGCCGCTGCCGCTGACGATCGTCTCCGCCGCGGCGACGCTGCTCGTCGCGTTCGCCCTCCACCGCGCGGTCGAAGTCCCGTTCATCGCCTGGCGCAAGCGCCTCGACGCTGGCCGCGTCGCGACGCCGCCGCCCGACGCGCGCGTCGCGCCTCAGTCGGAGATGCCGCCGACCTGAGGACCTCGCTTGTGCGACGAGAGGCGCTTGCCGAGCTCGATCCAGCGGTGCTCGTAGTAGAAGGTCGACAGGTGTGCCAGCCCGAAGCTGGCGGCGATCAGAAACGGCCGCTTCAGGTACTTGACGAGCTTGTCGCCTTCGCCGAGCCAGGTGTTGGCGAGGATGCCGTGGAAGACGTAGAGCGCGAACGAGATCTCGGCGATGTAGGCGAGCGCGCGGCTGCGCAGCACCCGGCCGGCGAGCTGCGGTGGGCGATAGAGCGTCGTGCCGACGAGCAGCGCCGCGAGATACGGCCGCGCGTAGTTGGCGAACCCGCTCGCCGGATGGCACGAGATCGCGAACAGCACGAGCACGACGTAGACGTTGCAGCGCGGGAGCACTCTCGCCGGCCACGCACCGAGCTTGTCTCCGTACGCGAGCGCGAGCATCGCGCCGGCGAGGATCTCGTCGACGCGATGCCACGTGACGATCGCGATCTCGGCTCCGCTTGCGATGCGAAACGCCGTCACCGCGAGACCGATCGGCACCAGCAGCATCAGCCCGCGCTTGCCGAGCAGCGCGACGAGGAGCGCAACGCCGGCGTAGAACTGCGCCTCGACGCACAGGCTCCAGAAGTGCGCGGTGATCTCGACGAGGTGGTACGGCGGCAGGTTGGCGTAGAAGAGGAAGTTGGGCAGGTAGTCCGGGAGCGGAGCGCCCACCGCCGGCAGGACGACGGCGAGCGAGAGCCACGCGAGCGGCACGATGCGGCAGACGCGGCGAATGAGGAAGTCGCGCACGCTGTCGTTCTTCAGCAGGAAGCGCGTGATCAGGAAGCCGGAAAGCGTGAAGAAGACCGCCATGCCCATCGGTCCGGCCATCTCGTTGAAGCGCCAGCTCTTCGGGCTGAGCGGCAGCAGATGCGCGCCGAGCACGAGCAGGATGCTGATCCCGCGCCAGCCGTCGAGGACGGCGAGATGGTGCCTCGGTTCAGTCACGCTGGCCGTCCCTGCGCGCGCGCACCCAGCCGCCCTTCTCGCGTCGCAAGAGCCTTGCGTAGAGCGGGAGCTTGCCGAGCACGTACAAGGGCGCCGCGACGAGCTCGCCGAGCGAGACGACGCGGCGAGCGAAACCCGCCCACGCGATCGCGGTCGCGAGCGTCACCATCGCGAGCGCGGCCGTGGCCAGCAAGAGCGGCACGGCGGAGCCGCCGACGAGCGCGAGCGCGGTGTCGAGCGCGGCCTGCGCGAGCAGCAGGAGAACGAGGATCGTCAACGGCGGCACGCTGACGTCGATGGCCATCGCCGCGAGCGCAGGGCGCGCGCGCGTCAGCGCGCGCCAGAGCGCGCGCGGCACTTCGCCGACGATGACGCCGACGTGGCCGCGCTCCCAGCGCAGGCGCTGGTCGGCGATTCCTGCCGCGTGGCTCGGAAAGAAGCTGGTCACGAGCGCATCGGGGCAGAACAGCGGCGCGCTGCCGGCGCTCGCGAGATCCAGACCGAGGCGCAGGTCCTCGACGATGTGACCCGACGCGAGCGGCGCGTCGCGGATCACCTGCCACGGAAACGCCATGCCGGTGCCCATCAGCTGGCACGGCAGGCCCAGGCGCCGGAAGCC
>JASLGD010000240.1 GCA_030150305.1 Caldimonas sp.
TCAGTGCGACGGTGCCGGAGACGAGCGGTGCCGAGAAGCTGGTGCCGAGCGACTGATCGAAGCTGTCGGTGTAGGCCGCGCCGGCGGCGCCGACGACGGGCGTCGTCGTTCCGGTGTTGGTCGTCGTCAGGATCGGATAGCTGCAGCCGGGCAGGCCCGAACCCACCTCGGGACAGTTGCCGGCCGGTGCAGCGATCGTGATCTCCGGGCCCGCGTCCGAGTAGCCGACCAGGTCGCCGGCCTGGCGCAGGCCGGCGACGCCGATCGCACCCGGGCAATTGGCCGGCGTGCCGACCGTCGCGCTGCCGCCGTTGCCGCCGGCGACGACGACCACCGCGCCGGCGGCGTTCGCCTGCCCGATCGCATCGATGTAGGTCTGCGCGCACGCGCCCGTGCCGCCGAGGCTCATGTTGATGACGCGCGCCGGATTCGCGTTGTGCGGAACGCCGGGGACGTCGATGCCCGCGGCCCAGAGGATGCCGGCCTGGATGTCGGAGTCGAAGCCGCCGCACTTGCCGAGGACGCGCACCGGCATGACCTTGACGTTGCCGTGGCCGACGCTCGCCATGCCGAGGCTGTCGTCGGTCGCCGCGCCGATCAGGCCGAGCGTCTGCGTGCCGTGCCACGAGCTGTTCGACGTCGCGCAGCCGAGCGTCGCCGAGTCGGCCGCGCTGACGAAGTCGCCGGGGTCGGACGCGTCGCTGTCGCGGCCGTTGCCGTCGCCGGCGCTGGTGAAGCTGCCATCCGGGTCGGCGCTGATCATGTCGTAGCCGGGCAGCACGTTGCCGGCCTGCAGGTCGGGATGGTCGAAGCGCAGTCCCGTGTCGAGCACCGCGACGACGATGCTCGCGCTGCCCTTGCTGATGTCCCACGCCTGCTCGGCGTTGATCGACGACGGCGCCGCCTTGCCCCACGTCGAAGACGCCGCGCCGGCGGGCGGCGGCGGCCGCAGGTACCACTGGCCGGCCGCCGGGCCGCCGCTCGTCGCGCCGATCGCCGGGCCCGCCGTGTAGAGCGGATCGTTCGGCACCTCGACGATGCGCTTGCGCTCGTCGGCAACCGCGTACTCGATGTCGCTCTGCGCGGCGATCCGCGCCGCGAGCTGCTGCGACGTCATGCCGCGCGCGAAGACGACGTGCGAGCGCTCGGTGATGCCGCGCCCCGCGGTGAGCGCGACACCGATGCGACTGCCGAGCGCCGACGCCTGCAGCGCCTGCTGGCCGGCGACCGAGAGCGCTTGCTTGCGGAGCAGCGCCGAGTCGGCGCGGTACTTGACGATCACGCGGGCGACCGTCGAGCTCTGCGCCGAAGGCGCCTGCAGCGGCAACGCACCGAACAACGTCGCGCCCGCGACGGCTGCAGAGATCAGGAGTTTGCGCATGGAAGCTTCCCTGGAACCAAGACCTTGCCGTCGCTCACGACCGCGCGGGCACCTTGCGGCCTTCGATCTCGACGGCTTGATAGACGCTGGTCGCCTCGCGCAGCCGCGCGACGGCGGCGTCGCACTCGGCGCTGCTCGCGCAGTGCAGCGCGATGGCGTGCCACTGCGGGCTCGTCGCCGCGGCGTAGCTCACCGGCACGCCCGCGATCCGCCCGGCCTCGGCGCCGATCGCGCCGGCGTCGTCGGAGGCGCGCACGAGCTTGACCATGACGCGCAAGGGCTGCGGCTGCGCCGCGACGTCGCGCGCAGGCGCCGCGCTGCACGCGCCCGTCAACGCCGCGACCAGCGTGCAAGCTGCGGCGGCCGCGGCGGCGCTGCGGGTCGGGACGAACATGCGGACCAGTTTAGGTGGCGGCTCGAGGCGACACGGCGACGTTTACCAAGGCTTACCCCGGGGGCGCCGCCGTGCGGCAAAAGTCACGCGGCAAGCCGGCCGCCTGTCAGCGATCGGTCAGCGATCGCGCCGCAGCAGCCCGGATGCATGGGCGGCATCGCCGAAGATGAACAGCGTGTAGACCGCATTGCCGGGCACATCGAGCGGGGCGCTGAGCGTGGATGAGGTCCAGACCGGCGTCAGGCTGTTGGGACCGAAGACGTCGAGCTGCAGCGCGGTGCTCGAGGGCACGAGCGAATACGCCGAAGCGGTTCCCGGAGCGATGTTGCTCGCCGCAACGGCGAACGCGGCATCGAGCGAGAGCGGCTCCGCGCCTACGCTCAGGCCATTGAGCAGGCGCAGCTTCAGATTGCTTGTCGTGCTCGGCAGGTGGTTGTCGTCGGTGATCAAGCTGGCTGTCGGTGCGGCCGCGCTGCCGTAGATGAGAAGCGTGTTGTCGCTGCCGGCGACGAGCGGTGTCGCGGGGGCGCCGACCGACGCACCGTTGACGCTGATGTTGAGTGCCGCAGCCGCCGGCACGATGGCGTAGCCGGTGAGCGACGGCGAAGTGATGTTGGTCGCGATCGGCGCGCTCGCCGCGCTCGCCGACACCACGGCGGCACCGCTCGTGGTCGCCGCGAGACGGACGCGCGCATTCGGATTGCGTCCAGCCGTGTAGGTTCCCTGCTCGGCGAGCACGCCCCCGTTGACCAGCGTGCCGCCGATCGTCGGCGTGAGGATCAGCGAGCCGAGCTCCTGGCTCGTCAGCACGATCCCGCTGACGTCGAGCCGCAGGTCGGCCGGGTTGCCGCTGCCGGTGACGCGGACGCGGTAGGTTCCCGGCGTGAACGAGAGGAACGCGCTCGTCTGCAGCGTCGTCGACAGGCCGAACGTGAAGCTCGGCGAGGCCAGCGTCGTGATGTCGGTCGCCGGATCGGTGATGTAGACGTCGACCGCGCCGGCGTCGGTCGCCGCGTCGATGACGCGAACCGCCGCCGTGCCCGCCGCCGGCGCCGCGACGTCCTCCTGGATCACCGTCGTGCGCAGGCTGCCGCCGCTCTCGTAGGCGACGAGCGCGTAGTGCAGGCCCTGGCCGACGCTGGGCGCGATCGTGCCGAGCGCGGTCCCGCTCGCGGTGTCGTTGATCTGCAGCGTCGGGCTGCCCGATGCGACGCCGGCGTAGCTGCTGACCGTGTCCGCCGGGATCGACGCCGCGGCGCTGCTGCCGTTGGCGAGGAGGTCGAGCGATGCCCGCGTCGACGTCGCGTTGACGAGCCGAACGTTGGCGTTGCCGCCCGAGCCGCCGCCGCCGCCGCCGCACGCCGACAGCGCCAGCGCCACACATGCCACGACGACGAATCCGGCGCGACGTTCGATGCTCTGCTTCACTTCGATGGTTCCTTTGTTCCGGCCGTCAACGCGGCGATCGGCTTGGCGTTGTTAGAGAAGACAGGATTGCAACCAACGTCGCTCCTCGCGACATTGCGCGCGCCGTTCGCAATGCAAAGAAATGTCAACCGGCGAGAGCGGCGTCTTGATTGCGCAGACACGGCATCGAACTCTTGCCAAGATCGCGAGTCGAATGCCCATTGGGGGAAAGAGATGATGATGACACGAACCAGGATCGCCCTCGCCGCCGCCGCAGTCGCGGCGCTCGGCGCCTCGGGCGCCGCCCGCGCGGCCGAATACGCGCGCGTGGTTTCGTCGACCCCGGTGAGCGAAACCGTCTCGGTGCCGCGCCAGGAGTGCGTCAACGGCCAGCAGCTCGTGCAGCAGCAGCCGTCGGGCGGCGGCGCCGTCGTCGGCGCGCTCGTCGGCGGCCTGCTCGGCAACCAGTTCGGGCACGGCTTCGGCCGCGCCGCGGCGACGGGCGCCGGCGCGGTGGCCGGCGCGGCGGTCGGCAACAGCGTCGAAGCAGGGGCGACTCCGCCCGCTGTCGTGCCGACGCAGCAGTGCCGGACCGTGTCCGGCCAGGAAAGCCGGATCGTCGCGTACGACGTCGTCTACGAGTACCACGGTCAGCGCTACTCGACGCGCTTGCCGCAGGATCCGGGCACGCGGCTCGCGGTCGACGTCCGCCCCGCCGCCGACAACGCCGTCGAGCAAGGCGCGCCGTCGTCGTCGTACAGCGGCGTGCCGCAGGCGACGTACGGCGCGGTGCCGCCCGCCTACGCGGACACCGCTCCGATCGTCAGCCAGCCGGTGCCGCCGGTCACGTACGCGTCGCCGCCGCCGGCCTACTATCCGGCCGCGCCGTACGTCTACCCGTCGCCCTACTACTACGCCGCTCCGGTGATCGGCTTCGGCATCGGCTACTGGGCGGGCAGCGCGTGGCACGGCGGTCGCTACTACGGCGGCTGGCACGGCCACTGGCATTGAGCCGAGCAGCGAGAGCTCTTGCCCGAGCAAGCGCGTGTCGCGAGACACGCGCTTTTTCTACGCCGACGCTCAGCGCAGCGACCTGGCGACGACGCGCGCCATCTCGAGGGTCTTGTTCGAGTAGCCCCACTCGTTGTCGTACCAGGCGATGACCTTGACGAAGGTCGGATCGAGCGCGATCCCCGCGTCGGCGTCGAACACCGACGTCATCGCCTCGCCGCGGAAGTCGGTCGAGACGACCTTGTCCTCGGTGTAGCCGAGGATGCCTTTCAGCGCACCTTCGGACTGCGCCTTCATCTCGGCGCAGATCTCGGCGTAGCTCGCCTCGCGCGCGAGCTCGCACGTGAGGTCGATCACCGAGACGTCCGAGGTCGGCACGCGAAACGACATCCCGGTGAGCTTCTTGTTGAGCTCGGGGATGACGACGCCGACCGCCTTCGCCGCGCCGGTCGACGACGGGATGATGTTCTCGAGGATGCCGCGGCCGCCGCGCCAGTCCTTGTTGCTCGGGCCGTCGACGGTCTTCTGCGTCGCCGTCGTCGCGTGCACCGTCGTCATCAGGCCGCGCTTGATGCCCCACTTGTCGTGCAGCACCTTGGCGACCGGCGCCAGGCAGTTGGTGGTGCAGGAAGCATTCGAGATGATCGTCTCGCCCTTGTAGCTCTTGTCGTTGACGCCGAACACGAACATCGGCGTGTCGTCCTTCGACGGCGCCGACAGGATCACCTTCTTCGCGCCGGCGTCGAGGTGCTTCTGCGCCGCCTCCTTGGTGAGGAAGAGGCCCGTCGACTCGATGACGACGGCCGCGCCGACGTCGCCCCACTTCAGGCTCGCGGGGTCCTTCTCCTGCGTCAGGCGGATCCGCTTGCCATTGACGACGAGCGTGTTGCCGTCGACGACGATGTCGCCGCGAAAGCGGCCGTGCACCGAGTCGTAGCGCAGCATGTACGCGAGGTAGTCGGGCTCGAGCAGGTCGTTGATCGCGACGACCTCGACGTCGGAGAAGTTCTGGACCGCGGCGCGAAACACCATGCGTCCGATGCGACCGAAGCCGTTGATGCCGATCTTGATGGTCATGACGGGAGAGCTCCGTGGATGCGAAAGGGATTCAGCGGCGCGCGAGCACGGCGCGCACCGTCGCGACGACGTTGTCGACCGTGAAGCCGAAGTGCTTGAAGAGCGCGGGTCCGGGCGCCGACTCGCCGTAGCGGTCGATGCCGACGACGGCGGCGCAGCCGTACTTCCACCAGCCAGAGGTGACGCCCATCTCGACCGCGACGCGCGGCACGCCGGACGGCAGCACCGAGCGCTTCCACGCGTCGGACTGGCGATCGAACACCGTGGTCGACGGCATCGAGACGACGCGCACCGCGATCCTGCCGTGCTCGGGCAGCGCGAGCTGCTGCTGCGCCTGCAGCGCGAGCGCGACCTCGGAGCCGGTGGCGATGATCACCGCGCGCGCCGGCACCGGCAGCCCGACCTCGCCTGGCTCGGCGAGCACGTAGGCACCGCGCGCGATGTCGGCGATCGCCACGTCGACGCCGTCCGCGTCGAACGCGGGCTTGGGCGCGTACGGCAGGTTCTGCCGCGACAGCAGCAGAGCGCTCGGCCGCTCGCGGCTCTCGATCGCCGCGCTCCAGGCGACGAGCGTCTCGACCGTGTCGCACGGCCGCCAGACGTCGAGGTTCGGAATGAGCCGCAGCGATGCGGCGTGCTCGATCGACTGGTGCGTCGGGCCGTCCTCGCCGAGGCCGATCGAGTCGTGCGTGAAGACGTGGACGACGCGCTGGCCCATCAGCGCCGCCATCCGGATCGCGTTGCGGCTGTAGTCGCTGAAGGTGAGGAACGTGCCGCCGTAGGGAACGAAGCCGCCGTGCAGCGCGACGCCGTTCATGATCGCCGCCATGCCGAATTCGCGCACGCCGTAGTTGATGTGACGGCCGACGCGACCCTCGGCATCGCGCGCGACAGCGCCGTCGCGCGCGAAGCGCAGCGGCGGCGTGTGCTTGGTGTTCGTCAGGTTCGAACCGGTGAGGTCGGCGCTGCCGCCGAGCAGCTCGGGCAGCGCCTCGGTCAGCGCTTCGAGGGCGATCTGGCTCGCCTTGCGGCTCGCGACGGTCTCGGCCTTGCCGTGCGCCGAGACCGCCGCCGCGCGAACGACGTCGCGCCAGCGCGCCGGCAGCTCGCCCGCGATCCGTCGCGCGTACTCGGCGGCGAGCGCGGGATGCGCGGCGGCGTAGGCGGCGAACGCAGCGTCCCACTCGGCCTCGGCCGCCGCGCCCTGCTCGCTCGCGTCCCACGCGGCGTACGCCTGCTCGGGAACGACGAACGGCGCGTGCGTCCAGCCGAGCGCCGTGCGCGTCGCCTGCACCTCGCCCTCGCCGAGCGCCTCGCCGTGCGCCTTGGCGGTGCCGGCGCGCGTCGGCGCGCCCTTGCCGATCGTCGTCTTGCAGCAGACGACGGTCGGCTTGCCGGTATTGCGCTTTGCCTGCGCGATCGCGGCATCGACGGCGTCGACGTCGTGGCCGTCGACGCCCGCGATGACGTGCCAGCCGTACGCCTCGAAGCGCTTGGGCGTGTCGTCGACGAACCAGGGCGCGACCGCGCCGTCGATCGAAATGCCGTTGTCGTCGTAGACGGCGATCAGCTTGTCGAGCTTCCACGCGCCGGCGAGCGAGCACGCTTCGTGGCTGATGCCTTCCATCAGGCAGCCGTCGCCGAAGAAGACGTACGTGCGATGGTCGACGATCGCGTGGCCGCCGCGGTTGAACTCGGCGGCGAGCAGCTTTTCGGCCAGCGCCATCCCCACTGCATTGGCAAGTCCCTGGCCCAGCGGCCCGGTGGTCGTCTCGACGCCCGGCGTGATGCCGAACTCGGGGTGGCCGGGCGTCTTGCTGTGCAGCTGGCGAAAGCTCCTCAGCTCCGAGAGCGCCAGGTCGTAGCCGGTCAGATGCAGCAGCGAATAGAGCAGCATCGAGCCGTGGCCGTTCGACAGGACGAAGCGGTCGCGGCCCGGCCAGCGCGGGTTCTTCGGGTTGTGGCGCAGATGCCGGCCCCAGAGCGCGACCGCGATCTCGGCCATCCCCATCGGCGCGCCCGGGTGTCCCGAGTTGGCCTGCTGCACCGCGTCCATCGAGAGCGCGCGGATCGCGTTGGCCATCAGCGCGGTCGGTTGCACGGCGGGCTCGTCGCTGCGCGTCCCCGGTCGATCGACGCTCTGGCTCTCCGGGGAAACGATCGCGTCCATGAAAAACGTCCGTGCAGCGAGGGGGCACGCGATTTTAGAGGTCGCGGAACGCGCCGACCCGGCCTCGATAATCGGGCGATGCGAGGCCTGCACCTGACCGCCGACCTGCGCGGCTGCGCGGCAGCGAGCGCCGTGATGACGACGCCCGAGGCGCTGCGCTGCGCGTGCATCGACGCCGTCGCCGCCGCAGGCCTGACGCCGGTCGGCGAGCTGTTCCATCGCTTCGCCGGAGCGAAGGCAGGCGCAGCCGCCGCTGGGATCACCGGCGTCGTCCTGCTCGCCGAGTCGCACGTCGCGGTCCACACCTGGCCCGAGCTCGGCGCCGCGACGCTCGACGTCTACGTCTGCAACCTCGGCGCCGACAACTCGCGGCGCGCCGAGGCACTGCTCGCGACGCTGATCGACTGCTTCGCGCCGACCTCGATCGAGCGCCACGCGCTCGAGCGCGGCGCGCTGCCGAGCCGGGTCGCCGGTTGAAGGCGATCGTCCTCGCTGCCGGCCGCGGCAAGCGGATGCGGCCGCTCTCCGACACCTGCCCGAAGCCGCTCCTCGCAGTCCACGGCAAGCGCCTGATCGAGTGGCACCTCGAGGCGCTCGCGCGCGCCGGCGTCCGCGAGGTCGTCGTCAACACCGACTGGCTCGAGGAGCAGATCGTCGAGACGCTCGGCGACGGCGCACGCTTCGGCGTCGCGATCGCGTACTCGCGCGAAGGACGCGACCACGGCGGCGCGCTCGAGACCGCGGGCGGCATCGCGAAGGCGCTGCCGCTCCTCGGCGACGCGTTCTGGATCGTCTCGGCCGACGTCTGGGCGCCCGACTTTCGCTTCAGCGCGAGCACGGCGCGGCGCTTCGTCGAGAGCGGCCGGCTGGCGCGGCTCTGGCTCGTTGCCAACCCGAGCTTTCACCCGGGCGGCGATTTCGGCATCGACGCCGACGGCCTCGGCCTCGCCGAAGGCACCGGCCCCGACGGCCAGCGCTGGACCTACGCCAACATCGCGCTCGCACGCGCCGCGCTGTTCGACGGCATCGCGCCGGGAACGCACGCCGCGCTCGCGCCGCTGCTCTACGCCGGCATGCGCGAGAAGAAGATCGCCGCCGAGATCTACCGCGGCCGCTGGGAAAACGTCGGCACGCCCGAGCAGCTCGCCGCGCTCAACGCCGCACGCTGACAGCAGCGCAGCGCGGCTCCGGAGGAGCCGGCCCCTCCCTCTCGGAGGGAGGAGTTGGGGAGGGAGCAGTCCTGTTGCGGCAATGCCGCTCGCGGCCGCTAGGCCGCGAGCGGCAGCGTGATCGCATCGATGCGTGCGAGCACCTCGGCAGTGAGCTTCGGGATGGCGTCGACCGCCGCGAGGTTCGCGCGCAGCTGCTCGACGCTCGAAGCGCCGGTGATCACCGTCGAGACGTGCGGGTTGCGCGCCGCCCACGCGATCGCGAGCTGCGCGACCGTGATGCCGAGGTCGGCCGCGACCGCGGCGAGCCGCCCGACGGCGGCGTTCTTCGCTTCGTCGGTCAGCCCCTTCGCGAGCCAGCCCATGTTCTCGAGCGCACCGCGGCTGCCGGCGGGAATGCCGTTCCTGTACTTGCCGGTGAGCAGGCCGCTCGCGAGCGGGCTCCACGTCGTCAGGCCGAGGCCGATGTCGTCGTACAGGCGCGCGTATTCCTGCTCGACGCGCTTCCTGTGGAACAGGTGGTACTGCGGCTGCTCCATCACGGGCTTGTGCAGGTGGTGCCTGTCGGCGATGTCCCACGCGGCGCGGATGTCGGCCGCGCTCCATTCGCTCGTTCCCCAGTAGAGCGCCTTGCCGCGCGCGACGATGTCGCTCATCGCCCAGACCGTCTCCTCGATCGGCGTGTGCGGATCGGGGCGATGGCAGAAGACGAGGTCGATGAAGTCGAGCTGCATGCGCTTGAGCGACCCGTCGATCGCCTGCGTCAGGTACTTGCGGTTGAGCGTGTCGATCCGGTTGACCGGGTTGCCGCTGTCGCGGCCGAGGCCCCAGAAGAACTTGGTCGAGACGACGTAGCTCAGGCGCGGCCACTGGAGCGCCCGGATCGCCTCGCCCATCACCACCTCGCTCTGCCCCTGCGCGTAGACCTCCGCGTTGTCGAAGAAGTTGACGCCGGCGTCCATTGCGACGGCGAGCATCTCCTTCGCCGCCGCGACGTCGACCTGGTTGTGGTACGTGATCCACGAGCCGAGCGAGAGCTCGCTCACCTGGAGGCCGCTCGTGCCGAGACGCCGGTACTGCATGGGCATGGAAAGCTCCGGAGAAGAAGTGGACGTGCGCCGCGCCGCGGGCCGGATCGCCGGTCGAGGGTAGCGGAAACGCGTTTGCACAGTGGCAGCTACAGTGCCGGCATGCCTGCAGACGCCTCTTCGTTCACCGCGCGTCTCCGGCGCCTCGCCGACGCGATGCGCGCCGCGGGCGGCGGCGTCGCGATCGTTCCGACCGCGCCCGAGCAGCGGCGCAACGGCGACAACGACTTCCCGTATCGACCCGGCAGCGACTTCCACTACCTGACCGGATTCGCCGAGCCCGGCGCGTGGCTGCTTCTCGACGCCGACGGCCGCTCGACGCTCGTCTGCCGGCCCAAGGACGTCGAGCGCGAGCTCTGGGACGGCCTCCGCCTCGGCCCCGACGCCGCGCCGGCGGTGCTCGGCGTCGACGCCGCCGTCGCCCTCGACGCGCTCGACGCGACGATGGTCGCGAGCCTCGCCGACCAGCCCGCGGTGTGGTGGAGCTTCGAGACGCCGCGCCTCGGCGATCGCATCGCCGGCTGGCTCGAGCGGATCCGCTCGCACGGCCGCGCCGGCGCCGAGCCGCCGACCGTGCAGCGCGACCTCGCGCCGCTGCTCGCCGAGATGCGCCTGCACAAGGACGCCGGCGAGATCGAGGCGATGCGCCGCGCCGCCACGATCAGCGCGGCGGCGCACGCGCGCGCGATGCGCTTCTGCGCGCGCCGCGTTCGCGCCGCGCCGGGCGCAGGCATCGCCGAGTACGAGATCGAGGCCGAGCTGCTGCACGAGTTCCGCCGCTCGGGCGCCGACGGTCCGGCCTATCCGCCCATCGTCGCCGCCGGCAGCAACGCCTGCATCCTCCACTACGTCGCGGGAGCGACGCCGCTGAAGGCCGGCGAGCTCTGCCTGATCGATGCCGGCTGCGAGCTCGACGGCTACGCCAGCGACGTCACGCGCACGTTCCCGGCCAGCGGCAGCTTCAGCGGCGCGCAACGCGAGCTGTACGACCTCGTCGAAGCGGCGCAGCGCGCCGCGGTCGCGGCGACGCGGCCCGGCGCGCGCCACCGCGACGCGCACATCGCCGCGGTCCGCGTCCTCGCGCAGGGCATGCTCGACATCGGCCTCCTCGACCGCAACGTCGTCGGCGACGTCGACGCGGTCATCGAGTCGGCGGCGTACCGCAGGTTCTACATGCACGGCACCGGCCACTGGCTCGGCCGCGACGTCCACGACGTCGGCGACTACCAGTCGGCGGCCGAGGCGCCGGTCGAGCAGCCCGACTGGATCGGCGGCACCGTCGTCAAGAAGCCGTCGCGCCGACTCGAGCCGGGCATGGTGCTGACGATCGAGCCCGGCCTCTACGTGCGCCCCGCCGACGACGTCGAGGAGCGCTACTGGAACATCGGCATCCGCATCGAGGACGACGCCGTCGTCACTGCCGACGGCTGCGAGCTGATCAGCCGCGGCGTGACGGAAGCCGCGGCCGAGATCGAAGCGAGCATGCGCGACGCCTGACGACCGGCGCGGCGGTTGCCAGCACTCGGCCCGTGCCGGTCTTCCTGATCTTCGCCGCGTGCGCGTTCGCGAGCGGCTTCGCGCTGCGCCTCGCC
>JASLGD010000639.1 GCA_030150305.1 Caldimonas sp.
GGTCGACCGCGAGACGCAGGTCGAACGCCTCGCACAGGTCGAGCAGGGTGCGCTCGCCTCGATGGAGCGCACCGCGCCAAGGTGCGAGCCGCTCCGCGAGGGCCGCGCCGATCTCGAGCAACGCGCCGTTCCGACCGACCGCGAACAGCAGGCCCGACTCCTCGAAGCATTCGCGCACCGCCGCGACGTGGTAGTCGAGTCCGTGCGCCTCGAGCCCGAGGCGCGCGCTGGCCGTCGCATCGTCGAGCCCCGCGCAGCACGAATGGGCCGCGCGATCAGCGGCGTCGAGCAAGCCACCGGGAAACACCCACGCGCCGCTGTTGTGGTCGCCGCGCTCCGCGCGCCGTGACAGCAGCACTTCGAGGCCGCGGGCGCCATCGCGCACCACCACGAGCGTGGCCGAAGCGCGGGGCGTCGCGCCGGAAGGGGACGTGCCGGGTTCGTGGCTCATGCGGCAAGTGTGTCATGCGGCCTGCGCCGCTGTCTGTCGAAGGCCGTGGGCACCGTCCGACGCGGATGGGCTTGGCGCGCCCACGCGATGCCGCGCCGCACCCCGATGGCACGCGCGTGGAGCCGATGGGACGATGCCGCCATGCTCGCGACGGTACGCGGGCGAAGACAAAGGAGTCATCGATGCTGCACTACGCAGTCGTCTTCCTGGTGATCGCGCTGATCGCCGCCGTGCTCGGCTTCACCGGCATCGCGGCCGGGGCCGCGACCATTGCGAAGATCCTCTTCATCGTGTTCGTGATCCTCGCGGTCGCGACGTTCCTGTTCGGCCGCAACCGGTCATAGCGGGCTATCGGCTAGCGAGCCGAGGTCGCCGCCGCCGGCGCAAACGGCTCTTCCTTCAGGCCCAGCACGGCCTCGGGATCGTCGGCTTCCGCCTGACCTTCGCGGCGCAGCTGCTGCTGCAGGCGCACTTCGTCGACTTCCCCGGTCCACTTGCCGACGACGACGGTTGCGACGCCGTTGCCGATCAGGTTGGTCAGCGCTCGCGCCTCGGACATGAAGCGGTCGATGCCGAGGATCAGCGCGAGGCCGGCCACCGGTATCGTCGGGATCGACGCGAGCGTCGCGGCCAGCACGATGAAGCCCGAGCCGGTGACGCCCGACGCGCCCTTCGACGTCAGCAGCAGCACCGCCAGCAGCGTGACCTCCTGCATGAGCGTCATCGGCGTGTTCGTCGCCTGCGCGATGAACACCGCGGCCATCGTCAGGTAGATCGACGTGCCGTCGAGGTTGAACGAATAGCCGGTCGGGATGACGAGGCCGACGACCGACTTCGTGGCGCCGAGGTTCTCCATCTTGGCCATCATCCGCGGCAGCACGGACTCCGAGCTCGACGTGCCGAGCACGATCAGGAGCTCTTCCTTGATGTACTTGATGAACTTCCAGATCGAGAAGCCGTGGAAGCGGGCGATGAGGCCGAGGACGACGAAGATGAAGAGCAGGCACGTGCCGTAGAAGGTGCCCATGAGCTTGCCGAGCGAGACGAGCGAGCCGACGCCGTACTTGCCGATCGTGAACGCCATCGCGCCGAACGCGCCGAGCGGCGCCAGCTTCATGATGACGCCGACGATCGCGAACAGGACGTGCGACGTCTTCTCGATGAAGTCGAACACGGGCGTGCCGCGGCCGCCGAACTTGTGCAGCGCGAAGCCGAACAGCACCGAGAAGAGCAGCACCTGCAGGATCTCGCCCTTCGCGAACGCGTCGACGATCGTGTTCGGGATGATGTCCATCAGGAAGCCGACCGTCGTCTGCATCTTGCCCGGCCCCGTGTAGGCGGCGATCTGCTTGGTGTCGAGCGTCGCCGGGTCGACGTTCATGCCGGCGCCGGGCTGGATGACGTTGATCATGAAGAGGCCCACGATCAGCGCGATCGTGCTGACGACCTCGAAGTAGAGGAGCGCGAGGCCGCCGGTCTTGCCGACCTTCTTCATGTCCTCCATGCCGGCGATGCCGACGACGACGGTGCAGAAGATGATCGGCGCGATCATCATCTTGATCAGCTTGATGAAGCCGTCGCCGAGCGGCTTCATCGCCTCGCCGGCCTGTGGCCAGAAATGACCGAGGATGACGCCGATGATGATCGCCGTGATCACCTGGGCGTAGAGCGACTTGTAGAGGGGCTTCCTGGTCGCGGCCTTGTCCATGGCTCGTGTCTCCGCTGCCGGTCGGCGCCGGCGTCGCCCCACTCTAACCGGGCGCCGCCGCGCTGTCAGGTCTGGACGAGGCGCCGGCTCTTGGCGATCGACATCAGGATGCCGAGACCGAGGCCGAGCGTCACCATCGCGGTGCCGCCGTAGCTGATGAAGGGCAGCGGCACGCCGACCACGGGCAGGATGCCGCTCACCATCCCCATGTTGACGAACGCATAGGTGAAAAAGCTCAGCGTGATCGCGCCGGCGAGCAGCCGCGCGAACGTCGTCGGCGCCTCGGCGGCGATCATCAGCCCGCGAAAGATCAGGAAGACGAAGAAGACGAGCAGCGTCGAGCAGCCGGCGAGGCCGAACTCCTCGGCGAACGCGGCGAAGACGAAGTCGGTCGTCCGCTCGGGGATGAACTCGAGGTGCGTCTGCGTCCCCTTCATGAAGCCCTTGCCGGTCGTTCCGCCGGAGCCGATCGCGATCTCGCCCTGGATCGTGTGGAAGCCCTTGCCGAGCGGGTCGGTGGTCGGGTCGAGCAGGGTGCAGACGCGGTTCTTCTGGTAGTCGCGCAGCAGCGGCCACTTGACGTCGGGCTGGCAGATCTGCTCTTCGCTGACGACGATCGCCGTGATCGCGGCGGCGCCGATCAGCGCGACCGGAATGATCAGCTTCCACGAGAGCCCGGCGAAGAAGATGACGTACAGGCCCGCCGACAGCACGAGGATCGCGGTGCCGAGGTCGGGCTGCTTGACGATGATCGCGACCGGAACGAGCAGCAGCATGCCGGCGATCGCGAAGTCGAGCACGCGCAGCTGCCCCTCGCGCCGCTGGAACCACCAGGCGATCATGAGCGGCATCGCGATCTTCATGATCTCGCTCGGCTGGATCGTCGTCACGCCGATGCTCAGCCACCTGGTCGCGCCCTTGCGCGTGATGCCGAGCCCCGGCAGCGCCGTCGCCACGATCAGCACGAGACCGACGACGTAGAGCGGGATCGCGAGCTTCTGCAGCTGCTGCGGCGGGATCTGCGCGGCGAGGAAAAGGACGCCGAACGCGAGCAGCATGTTGCGCGCGTGGTCGGGGAAGCGCGTGCCCTGGTCGTGGCCCGCCGAATACATCGTCACCAGCCCGGCGACGGCGAGCAGCAGGACCGCGAAGAGGAGCGGGAGGTCGAAGCCGGTGAAGACCGGCCGCGCGCGCTGCCAGAGCGACGGCCGCTCGAAGACGGCGCTCATCGCGGCCGCCCGGCGAGCGCGACCTGGTCGCGCGGCTTCGGCTCTCGCTCCGGCGCGGGCGCGGGAGCCGAGGCCGCATCCGCCGCCGCGGTCGGCGTCGGCGCGGGAGCGGAGGCCGCATCCGCCGCCGCCGTCGCG
>JASLGD010000293.1 GCA_030150305.1 Caldimonas sp.
GGCGAGCGCATCCGCGTCGCTGCTGCCCAGGCGCACGCGATACGTCAGCCGCGCGAACGTCTTCGCGATCCAGTAGCCGACGCGAAAGTACGCGTAGGCGTTGAACGCGGGCACGATCTCGCGCGCGTAGCCTGCGACGCGCTCGACGAGCACCTCGCGCGGTTCGCTGCCCTCGGCCGCGTGCTTCTGGATGGCGGCGAGGATGCGCGGATCGCTCCTCAGCCGCTCGATCAGCGCCTGCCGGCGGGTCAGCTTGAACTCGGGGAGCCGGATCGCCAGACGGCTGCCGATCTCGTCCATGACACGGCGGACCTTGCGCCGGAAGTACCAGCGCACGCTCGGCAGCAGCAGCCACTCGAGCGTCGCGACGAACGAGAACGCCGCCAGGACGACGAGCAGCCAGAGCGGGATCGCGACGGTCTCGCTCATTCGCCGCCGCCGCGATCGAACACGGCAATGCTTTCCACGTGCGCCGTGTGCGGGAACATGTTGACGACGCCTGCTGCCGAGCAGCGATAGCCGGCGCGGTGGACGAGGAGGCCGGCGTCGCGTGCGAGCGTCGCCGGGTTGCAGCTGACGTAGACGATGCGCAGCGGCGGCCGCCACGCGCGATCGGCCGGCGACGCCTCGCCGGCGACGAGGTCGGCGAGCGCCTTGGCGATCGCGAACGCGCCTTCGCGCGGCGGGTCGACGAGCCAGCGCTCGGCGTCGCCGAAAGACACGAGCGCCGCAGCGTCGATCTCGAACAGGTTCCTGACCTCGAACACGGTCTTCGCGGCCAGACCGTTCGCCGCCGCTGCCGCCGTCGCGCGCTCGACGAGCGCACGGCTGCCCTCGACGCCGACGACGCGCGACGCGCGACGCGCGATCGGCAGCGTGAAGTTGCCGAGGCCGCAGAACCAGTCGACCACGACGTCGCCCGCGTCCGGCGCGAGCAGCCGCAGCGCGCGCGACACGAGCGCCTCGTTGATCGCGTGGTTGACCTGCGTGAAGTCTGTCGGCCGAAACGGCATCGTGACGCCGAACTCCGGCAGCCGGTAGGCGAGCCGCGACGCCGCAGCGTCGAGCGGGCGCGCCGACTCCGGGCCGTGCGGCTGCAGCCACCACTCGACGCCGTGCTCGCGCGCGAACGCGCGCAGAAGCGCCAGATCGCGCTCGGGCAACGGCTCGAGATGGCGCAGCACGAGCGCGGTGACGCCGTCGCCGACGGCGAGCTCGATCTGCGGCAGGCGATCGCGCGTCGCCATCGCGCCGAGCAGCGCGCGCAGCGGCAGCAGCAGGTCGCTGACGTGGCGCGGCAGCACGTCGCAGCTCGCGATGTCGGCGACGAAGCTCGACTTGCGCTCGTGGAAGCCGACGAGCACCGTGCCCTTCTTGACGACGTGGCGCACCGAGAGCCGCGCGCGCTGCCGGTAACCCCACGACGGCCCGTCCATCGGCCTCAGGATCCGCTCCGGCCGCACCTTGCCGAGATGCCAGAGCGCGTCCTCGAGCGCGCGCTGCTTGACCGCGACCTGCGCGGCGACGTCGAGGTGCTGCATCTTGCAGCCGCCGCAGACGCCGAAGTGCCGGCAGCGCGGCACGACGCGCTGCGCGCTCTCGCCGCGCAGTTCGACGACCGACGCCTGCTCCCACGCGTTCTTGCTGCGGCGGACGGCGACGCGGACGGCCTCGCCCGGCAACGCGTCTTCGACGAAGACGACCTTTCCCGCCGCGTTGCGGGCGACGCCTTGCGCCTCGAGGTCGAGCGACTCGATGCGCAGCCACTCCGCTTCGCCGGTCATCGCGCGATTGTCGGCGACGCCGCTGCTACACTCGCCGCGCCAGGAGAGAGCGCCGCTCGCGCGGCGCCGCCGAAGGCGCAGACCCGCGGGTCGAACGCTCAGGCATCAGGGACTGGCAAACGCTTGCTCGCAAGCGTCCTCGCTGGAGAGAGGCCCGTCGCGAGCGGGTCCACCGAAGGGGCAAGCAGCGCCGTTCGCGGCGCCGCCAATCTCTCAGGTAGAGCGGACAGCAGGAGCGATCCACGCCGTCGGGCGCGAGCCGGGCGGATGACGAACGTGCTCCGGAGCGCCGCCATGTCCGATCCGAACGAGTCGCAGCCGCTGCAGCGCACGCCCCTGCACGCGCTGCACGTCGAGCTCGGCGCGAAGATGGTGCCGTTCGCCGGCTACGAGATGCCGGTGTCGTACCCCGCCGGCATCGTCGCCGAGCACCGCCACTGCCGCGACGCGGCCGCGCTGTTCGACGTCTCGCACATGGGCCAGCTGCGCCTGGTCGGCGACGACGCGGCGGCCGCGCTCGAGACGCTGGTCCCGGTCGACATCGCGGACTTGAGCGAAGGCAAGCAGCGCTACGCGCTCTTCACCAACGACGCCGGGGGCATCCTCGACGACCTGATGGTGACGCGACGCGCCGACCATCTCTTTCTCGTCGTCAACGCCGGTTGCAAGGTCGCCGACGTCGACCACCTGCGGGCGCGGATCGGCGGGCGCTGCGCGATCGAGCCGATGCCCGAGCACGCGCTGCTCGCGCTGCAAGGCCCGGCTGCTGCGGCGGTGATCGAGCGGCTCGCGCCGTCGCTCGCGAAGCTGACCTTCATGACCGGCGCCGCGGCGACGATCGCCGGCATCGATTGCTTCGCGACGCGCTCGGGCTACACCGGCGAGGACGGCTTCGAGATCTCGGTCGCCCAAGCGGACGCGGAGGCGCTCGCACGCGCGCTCCTCGCTGCCCCGGAGGTCCGGCCCGCGGGGCTCGGCGCACGCGACACGCTGCGTCTCGAGGCGGGCCTTTGCCTCTACGGCCACGACATCGACGAGACGACGACGCCGATCGAGGCAGCGCTCGCGTGGGCGATCCAGAAGGTGCGTCGCCCGGCAGGCGCGCGCGCCGGCGGCTATCCGGGCGCGGCGACGATCGAGCGCCAGCTCGCGAGCGGCACCGCGAGGAAGCGCGTCGGCCTGATCGGCCTCGACCGCGCGCCGGTGCGCGAAGGCGCGGCGATCGTCGACTACGGCGGCGGCCCGATCGGTCGCGTCACGAGCGGCACGATCGGACCGAGCGTCGGCAAGCCGGTCGCGCTCGCATACGTGCCGAGCGCGTTCGCTGCCGTCGGCACCGCGCTCGAAGCCGATGTCCGCGGCAAGCGCCAGCCGATGCAGGTCGCCGCGTTGCCCTTCTCGCCCCACCGCTACTTCCGCGGCTGATCGCCGCTCCAGCACGAGGAACCGCCATGCCCGTCTTCTTCACCTCCGACCACGAGTGGATCGACACCGACGGCGCGGCCGCGACCGTCGGCATCACGATGCACGCGCAGGACGCGCTCGGCGACGTCGTCTTCGTCGACCTGCCCGCCGTCGGAACGACGTTCAAGAAGGGCGAGGTCGCCGGCGTCGTCGAATCGGTGAAGGCCGCGGCCGATCTCTACATGCCCGCGGGCGGCGAGATCGTCGAGGTCAACGAGGCGCTGCGCAACGACCCGTCGCTCGCCAACAGCGACCCGCAGGCCGCCGGCTGGTTCTTCAAGGTGCGCCTGAGCGATCCGGCCGAGACGTCGTCGCTGATGGACAAGGCGGCGTACGACGCGCTCGTCAAGAGCCTCTGACGCCAAGGCACGCGAGGAACACGATGGCCGTCGCCGCCCCGAAGCCGCTCGCCGAGCTCACGACCGCGGGCGAGTTCGCCGCCCGCCACATCGGCGTCGACGCCGACGACGAGCGGCGCATGCTCGAAGCGATCGGCGCGTCGTCGCGGCGCGCGCTCGTCGAGCAGCTCGTCCCCGCGGCGATCGCGCGACGCTCGCCGATGCGCCTGCCGGCCCCGCTCGGCGAGGTCGAAGCGCTCGCCGAGCTGCGCGGCATCGCCAAGCAGAACCGCGTCCTGAAGAGCTTCATCGGCCAGGGCTACCACGGCACGCACACGCCGGGTGTCATCCTGCGCAACGTCCTCGAGAGCCCGGCCTGGTACACGGCGTACACGCCGTACCAGTCGGAGATCTCGCAAGGTCGCCTCGAGGCGCTCGTCAACTTCCAGACGATGGTCACCGACCTCACCGGGATGGCGATCGCGAACGCGTCGATGCTCGACGAGGCGACCGCCGCCGCCGAGGCGATGACGCTGGCGCGGCGCAGCGTCAAGTGCAAGAGCGAGACGATCGTCGTCGCCGGCGACTGTCATCCGCAGACGATCGAGGTGCTGCGCACGCGCGCCGCGCCGCTCGGCCTCAAGGTCGTGCTCGCGAACTCGCACGAGGAATGGCAGGCCCTCGTCGCCGGCGGCGACTACTTCGCGGTTCTCGCCCAGTTGCCGGCGACCGGCGGGCGGCTGCACGACCTGCGCGCCGCCGCGCCGTGCGCGTGGATGCGCGGCGCGTCGGCGCGCAGGTCGTGCAGCCGCCCGCTGGTCGCCGGCAACTGGGCGAGGACCGCGAAGTAGTCGCCGCCGGCGACGAGGGCCTGCCATTCCTCGTGCGAGTTCGC
>JASLGD010000304.1 GCA_030150305.1 Caldimonas sp.
CCTCAGAACGCCGAGATCCCGGTGATCGCGCGACCGAGGATGAGCGCGTGGACGTCGTGCGTGCCCTCGTACGTGTTGACGACCTCGAGGTTGACGAGGTGGCGGGCGACGCCGAACTCGTCGCTGATGCCGTTGCCGCCCATCATGTCGCGCGCCATGCGCGCGATGTCGAGCGCCTTGCCGCACGAGTTGCGCTTCAGGATCGACGTGATCTCGACCGCGGCCGTGCCCTCGTCCTTCATGCGGCCGAGGCGCAGGCATCCTTGCAGGCCGAGCGCGATCTCGGTCTGCATGTCGGCGAGCTTCTTCTGGATCAGCTGGTTGGCGGCGAGTGGCTTGCCGAACTGCTTGCGGTCGAGGACGTACTGGCGGGCGCGGTGCCAGCAGTCCTCGGCGGCGCCGAGCGCGCCCCAGGCGATGCCGTAGCGCGCCGAGTTGAGGCACGTGAACGGGCCCTTCAGCCCGCGCACCTCGGGGAACGCGTTCTCCTCGGGGCAGAACACCTCGTCCAGCACGATCTCGCCGGTGATCGACGCGCGCAGTCCGACCTTGCCGTGGATGGGCGGCGTGCTCAATCCCTTGGCGCCCTTCTCGAGGACGAAGCCGCGGATCGCGCCTTCGTCGTCCTTCGCCCAGACGACGAAGACGTCGGCGACCGGCGAGTTGGTGATCCACATCTTGCTGCCCGAGAGCGAGTAGCCGCCCGCGACCTTCTTCGCGCGCGTGATCATGCTGCCGGGGTCGGAGCCGTGGTTCGGCTCGGTGAGGCCGAAGCAGCCGATCCACTCGCCGCGCGCGAGCCTGGGCAGGTACTTCTGCTTCTGCGCCTCGGTGCCGAACTCGTGGATCGGCACCATCACGAGCGAGCTCTGCACGCTCATCATCGAACGGTAGCCCGAGTCGACGCGCTCGATCTCGCGCGCCACCACGCCGTAGCACACGTAGTTCAAGCCCCCTCCTCCGTACGCCTCGGGGATCGTCGCACCGAGCAGGCCGAGCTCGCCCATCTCGCGAAAGATCGCGACGTCGGTCGTGCCCTGGCGAAACGCCTCGAGCACGCGCGGCGCGAGCCGGTCCTGCGCGTATGCGCGCGCCGCCTCTCGCACGGCGCGCTCGTCTTCCGTGAGCTGCTGGTCGAGCAGCAGCGGGTCGTCCCAGTGGAAGCTCGCCTTCGTCCTGGCCATGGTGTTCTCCTGTGCGCGGTCGCGATCAGTCGGGGACGACCGCGGTGACCTCGATCTCGACCTTGGCGCGGTCCTCGATCAGTGCCGTCACCTCGACCGCGGTCATCGCGATGTCGTAGTTGCCGATGATCTCGCGAAACGCCGCGCCGACGGCGCGGCCCGCCGCGAGGTACTCGCGCCTGCTCGTGACATACCACGTCATGCGGACGATGTGCTCGGGCCCCGCGCCGCCGGCGCGCAGCACGGCGACGACGTTGGCGAGCGCGGTGCGCGCCTGCTCGCCGAAGTCGTCGCTCGCGATGACGCCCGCCGGGCTCCAGCCGATCTGGCCGGCGACGTAGACCTGCCTGCCGCGCGCGGCGACGCCGTTGGCGTAGCCCTTGGGCCGCGGCCAGCCTTCGGGTAGCAGCGGCGTGTTTGCCTTTGCGGTCATGGTGTTCCTTCGCCGGGATCCTGCGCTTCGCTCAGGATGACACGGGGCCCCCGTCACCCCGAGCGGAGCGAAGGGTCTCGTCCTTCAGGAGGTCGCGGCCGATGATCAGCTGCTGCACCTCGCTCGCACCTTCGTAGATGCGCAGCGCGCGGATCTCGCGGTAGAGCCGCTCGACCGTCTCGCCGCTCCGGACGCCGAGGCCGCCGCAGAGCTGCACCGCGCCGTCGATGACGTGCTGCGCGCCTTCGGTGGCGGCGAGCTTGGCCATCGCCGCCTCGCGCGTCACGCTGCGGCCCTGGTCGCGCAGCCAGGCCGCGCGGTAGGTGAGGAGCGCGGCGGAGTCGATCGTCGTCGCCATGTCGGCGAGCCTGGCCTGCGTCAGCTGGAAGTCGGCGAGGACGCCGCCGAACATCCGCCGCGACGTCGCCCGCGCCATGCCTTCCGCGATCGCGCGGCGCGCGAAGCCGAGCGCCGCGGCGGCGACCGACGTGCGAAAGACGTCGAGCGTTCGCATCGCGATCTTGAAGCCCTCGCCTTCCTCGCCGATCCGCTGCGCCGCCGGAATTCGGCAGCCGGCGAAGCGCAGCCGCGCCAGCGGGTGCGGCGCGATGACGTCGATCCGCTCGGCGATCGCGAAGCCCGGCGCGTCGCGCTCGACGACGAACGCGCTGATGCCGCGGGCGCCTTTCGACTGCGGATCGGCCGGGTCGCCGGTGCGCGCGAAGACGACATGGCAATCGGCGATGCCACCGTTCGAGATCCACGTCTTCTCGCCGTCGAGCACGTAGTGGTCGCCGTCGCGCCGCGCGGCGCACGCCATCGCGGCGACATCCGACCCGGCCTGGGGCTCGGAGAGCGCGAACGCCGCGATCGCCTCGCCGCGCGCGACCTTCGGCAGCCAGCGCGCTTTCTGCGCGTCGCTGCCGGCGAGACTGATCGCTCCCGAGCCGAGGCCCTGCATCGCGAACGCGAAGTCGGCGAGGCCGTCGTGGCGCGCGAGCGTCTCGCGTGCGAGGCAGATCGCGCGCGTGTCGATCGCGTCGCCGCTGCCGCCGTAGGCGCGGCCGGCGACCGCATGCGCCAGCCAGCCGCCGTCGCCGAGCGCGCGCACGAGCGCGCGGCACGTGTCGTCGACCGCGGCGCGTTCGCTCGGATGCGCGTGGCCGACGTTCTCGCCGGCCCAGGCCTCGAGCGCGCGCGCGAAGGCGCGATGGCGCTCGTCGAAGAACGGCCAGTCGAGGTGCGCGAACGCGCCTTGCCCGTGCTCCATCGTCACCACCGCGGCGCGATGCGCTCGCCCGGAAGGACGTCGTACGGATCGCCCCAGCCCGGCACCGCGCGCAGGCGGTCGCGCCACGCCGCGATCTTCGGGAAGCGCTCTTCGAGGACGATGCCGCTCTCGTCGGCGGGATAGAAGAGGTAGCCGGAGAGCGAGATGTCGGCGATCGTGAGCGCGTCGCCGACGACGAAGTCGCGGCCGGCGAGGTGCTTGTCGACGATGCCGAACGCGCTGTCGATGCGGCCCTGCAGGAACGCCGCGACCGCGGGGTCGGGCGCGCTCGCCGCGAACGACTTCATGAATCGCCAGGTCGCGAGGTAGCTCGTGAACTTGTGGTTGTCGAAGAAGAGCCAGCGCAGGATCTCGCGGCGCTCGTCGTCGTCGTTGCCGCCGAACTTGCCGTGCTGCTCGGCGAGCATCGTCAGGATGACGCCCGACTGCGTGAGCTTCCTGCCGCGCTCGTCCTCGAGGACCGGCACCTCGCCCATCTCGTTGACGCGCTCGCGCCACGCCGGATCGCGCGTCGCGCCGCGGGCGAATTCGGCGAACGGCATCGGCACCGGCTGCCACGGCACGCCGAGCGCGCGCAGCAGGAACGCGACCTTGAACGTGTTGCCCGATTGCGCGAATCCGTGCAGCTTCAGCATCGTCGGTGCCCCTTCAGTTGCCCTCGAAGCGCGGCTTCTGCTTCGCCGCGAACGCCTCGTACGCGCGCGTGAAGTCGTTGGTCAGCATGCAGATCGCCTGCGCCTGAGCTTCGGCTTCGATCGCCTGCTCGATCGTCATCGCCCACTCCTGATGCAGCATCGTCTTGGTGATTCCGTTGGCGAACGTCGGCCCGCTGGCGAGCTCGCTCGCGAGCGCAACCGCCTCGTCGAGCAGCCGCTCGGGAGCGACGAGGCGGTTGAGGAAGCCCCAGCGCTCGGCCTCGTCGCCGCCGAGCGCGCGGCCGGTGTAGAGCAGCTCGCTCGCGCGGCCCTGGCCGACGATGCGCGGCAGCAGCGCGCACGCGCCCATGTCGCAGCCGGCGAGGCCGACACGGTTGAAGAGGAACGCCGTCTTCGAGCGCGCGGTGCCGAGGCGGAGATCCGAGGCCATCGCGAGGATCGCGCCGGCGCCGGCGCAGACGCCGTCGATCGCGGCGACGATCGGCTGCGGATAGGCGCGCATCGCCTTGACCAGATCGCCGGTCATGCGTGTGAAGGCGAGCAGGCCGGCCATGTCGCGGTTGCGCTGCATCTCGACCAGCGGACCAATGATCTCGTGCACGTCGCCGCCGGAGCAGAAATTGCCGCCGGCGGCGACGTGTTCGAGATCATCAAACCGTTGATCGAGGACACCGACACCAAGGGGCTGCTCGACTTCACGCATCTCACTGGCGAAGCGGTGAAGGCAATGCGCGCGGCGCCGCAACCGATCGTCGCCGCAATCGACGGCGTCTGCGCCGGCGCCGGCGCGATCCTCGCCATGGCGAGCGACATGCGCATCGGCACCGCCGGCGCGAAGGTCGCGTTCCTGTTCAATCGCGT
>JASLGD010000361.1 GCA_030150305.1 Caldimonas sp.
GCTGCCGGCGCAGCGCTCGACGTCGACCTGCTCGGCTCCGACAGCGAGCGCGACGACGCCGACGACGCGCGCCACTGGGCCGAGGCGCTGCTGCGCGACGGCGGCGGCGCGCTGTCGAGCTCGCTGCCTGCGGGGATCAGCGCGTCGATCTCGTCGAGAGCGTCGCCGACGTCGCGCAGCAGCGCCTCGGCCCAGTGGCGCGCGTCGTCGGCGTCGTCGCGCTCGCTGTCGGAGCCGAGCAGGTCGACGTCGAGCGCTGCGCCGGCAGCCGCTGCAGCGCCGGCAACTGCTGCTGCGCCGTCGCCGCCGGCGGCGATCGCATCGTGCAGCTCGAGCGCCGAGCGTCGCAGCGACGCGATCGACTTGCGCCACTGCGTCACCGTCTCCGGCGGCAGCGCCCGCAGCCGCGCGACGGCGTCGTCGATCTCGGCGAGCGCGGCGGCGATGCTGCGCCGCTCGGCGGCATCGAGGCGCGACTCGAGCGATTCGCGCAGCACGCCGAGCGTGTCGTGGACGCCGTCGAGCCACGCCGGCGCAATGAGCGGCGCGTCGACGAGCGCGAGCAGCCCGGCGCGCAGCGTCAGCAGCTGGCCGGCGAGGTTGCCGCTGTCGACCGTCGACACATAGCGCGGCCTGAGCGGCTGCAGCGTCTGCGTGTCGTACCAGTTGAAGAAGTGGCCGCGATGGCGCTCCATGCCGTGCAGCGTCGTCATCGTCGCCTCGATGCGCGCGAGCAGCCGCCGCGTCGTCAGGTAGCCGAACTCGCGCGCCGCGAGCGCCGCCAGCAGCGCGAATCCGATGTTGGTCGGCGACGTCCGGTGCGCGACGCGCGCGACCGGCTGCTCCTGCATGTTGTCGGGCGGCAGGTGGTTGTCGGCGGCGCCGACGTGGGCGTCGAAGAAGGCCCACGTGCGCCGCGCGAGCCGGCGCAGGAACACGGTCTGCGCAACGTCGAGCGTGTGCAGCCGGTCGACGAGCGGGCGGTCGATCCACCAGACGAGGAGCGGCGACGCGATCCAGAGCAGCAGCACCGGCAGCGCGATCGGCAGCATCGCGGGGCGCAGCAGCGCGAGCGCGACGCCGACGGCGATCGCGAAGAGCGGCGCGACCGCCATCGTCCGCACGCTGTGCCGCAGGTCGGCGATGGTGCCGGGTGCCGCGGTGACGCGAACGTCGGCCGACGGCCGCCATTCGAGCAGCCTGCGCCGCGAGATCGCGACCCGCCAGAGCGTGCGCGCGATCGCGTCGAGGTTGTACGCCGCCTCGTGCGGCAGGCAGGCGAGCGACTGCGTGACCTGGACGAGGAGGTTTTCCGCCCGCCGCGTCGCCGGCGGCGCGGCCGTGGGCTCGCCGCTGCCGGCCGGCTCGAGCGGCTTCAGCAGCGTGCCGACGACGAGCGCGGCGAGCGGCACCGCGCCGAGGATCGCGAGGACGACGAGCAGCCACGCCGGCGAGGGCGGCAGCAGCGCCCACGATGCGACGAGCGTCGCCACCAGCGCCGGCGCGACGAGGCTGCGGCGCAGGTTGTCGAGGATCTTGGCGCGTGACAGCAGCGAGAGCGGGTTGCGCGGCGCGCCCGGCAGCGTGTGCACACGCCGGCGCAGCCAACCGAGCAGCTGCCAGTCGCCACGCACCCAGCGGTGCCGGCGCGCGACGTCGACGCTGTAGCGCGTCGGCGATTCCTCGAGCAGCTGGACGTCGCTCAGCAGCCCCGAGCGCGCGTGGCAGCCTTCGATCAGGTCGTGGCTGAGGATGCGGTTCTCCGGCAGGCGGTCGTGCAGCGCGCGCTCGAACGCGTCGACGTCGTAGATGCCCTTGCCGATGAACGAGCCTTCCTCGAACAGGTCCTGGTAGACGTCGGAGACGGCGCGCGTGTACGGGTCGATCCCCGGCTCGCCGCCGTACAGGCGCGCGTAGCCGGAGCGGTTCGTGCTCGGCAGGCTCAAGCCCACACGCGGCTGCAGGATGCCGTAGCCGTCGACGACGATGTCCTTCTGCACGCCCTTGCCGAAGCGCGGCCGGTGCAGCGGATGCGCCATCGTCGCGATGATCCGCGCCGCGGCGTCGCGCGGCAGCTGCGTGTCGCTGTCGAGCGTGATGACGTAGCGCACCGCGCGCAGCACGTCGATCCGGCCGACGATGCGCGAGAAGCGCTCGCCGCCCTGCGCCGGCTCGGCGCCGCGCAGCAGCGCGTTGAGGTCGCCGAGCTTGCCGCGCTTCCTCTCGACGCCCATCCAGACGCGCTCGCGCGCGTTCCAGCGGCGCGGCCGGTGAAAGAGGAAGAACGTGTCCGCGTCGGCGCCTGCGGCGTACTTCTCGTTCAGCGCCGCGATGCGCGCCGCCGCGAACTCGACCAGCGCGTCGTCGCCGGCGACGTGCTCCTCGTTCGCGTCGTGGAAGTCGGTGAGCAGGCCGTAGTGCAGGTGCGGGTCGCGGTTGGCGAGGAAGCGGACCTCGAGCGCCTCGACGAGCGCCTCGATCGACTCGGTGCTGCCGAGCATCGTCGGGACGACGACGAGCGTGCGCGATTCGGGCGCGATGCCGCGCGAATAGTCCATCCGCGGCAGCGTCTGCGGCTGCACGAAGAGCGTCGCGAGCCAGTTGACGAGCGCGACCGCGAGCTGGCTGACGGCAACGCCGAGGACGAGCGCGAACAGCGCCTCGCCCCACCACTCCCAGCGCACCTCGCCGTGGATGTCGATCAGCAGCCGCACGACGAGCACGGCGGTGAGCGCGCCGATGCTGCCGGCGTAGAGCAGGAGCGACGATCTGCGCGCGCGGCGCGCCAGCGCGGCGGCCACTGGCTGATCGGCCACGGGCGCGAGCGGCTCGAGCAGGCGGCGGGCGCGC
>JASLGD010000642.1 GCA_030150305.1 Caldimonas sp.
CCGATCACGCCTTCGACCATCGTCGTCGCGCGACCGGCGAGGCCGCCGCCGCCGGTGTTGGTGCTGTAGCCCGCGGTGTTGATGCCGCCGCTGCCGTTGGTCGCGTTCGACGTCACCATCGCCCGCACCGGCACGCCCGCCTCGGTGCCGGCGCCGACGCCGACGCCGGTGCTCGTGCCGACGCCGGGTCCTTGCTTCACCTGCGCGAGCTGGACCGCGATCGGCGCGCCGTGCATCTCCTTCAGGTCGGCCGAGTTGGCGAGCAGGCCGATGCCGGCGACGCGCTGGCGGATGCCGATCTCGCCCGGCGCCTTGCCTTCGACCGGATTGCGCGCCTCGGGAACCGGCGCTTCCTTGGTGTTCTCGGACCGCGGCAACGGATCGGGGCGCTTGGGCTTCGGCGGCTCGGGGCGCTTGTCGTTGATCGCGACCTTCTGCTCGACCGCGGGAGCCTTCGGAATCTCCACCTTCGGCTTCACCGCCGGTGGCGGCGGCGGCTTCGGCTTGGGGGGCTCCTGCTGCAGGATCAGCTTGGCCATCGCGATCGGCACGGCAGGCGCGACCTTGGGGTCGGGCTTCCTCACCGGCAGCCACGGCATCAGCAGAAAGAAGATCGCGCACGAGATGAGGACGCGCTCGGCGATCTTGCGGAAGCGCGCATCGTCGTCGGCCGCCGACGACCACGGCATCGTGCGCTTGCGGAACGACACCTTGCCGCGCTTGCGCGAGCTCTTGCGGCCGTCGTCGACCGGGTCGTGACGGCTGCTGTGCATCGAGACGCGCCCTGACGATGCCATCCGCCCCGCCCTCACGGCTCGAACCTCTGGCGCACCGCGAACGAGACGTCGGTGTAGCCGGCGCGCGCCGCGCTCACCATCACCTTCTTGAGCAGGCGGTACGGGATGTCCTTGTCGCCCATGATCGTGACGCGCTTGCTGTCGGCCTCGTTCTCCTTGCGGATCACTTCGCGCGACGCTTCGTATTCGAGCGCCGCCTTGACCGGCTCGACGAGGTCGCCGTCGACCTTCATCGCGTCCGCGACGGTCGCGACGACCTTGCTCGCGACCAGAATCTCGTTGGCCGTGACGACGACGAGCACGGTCTCCTTCGGCGCCTTCTGCGACTTCGACTCGGGCAGCTTCACCGCGCGCGGGCTGGCGAGCGTCTCGACCGCGCCGGTATTCGACATCAGGAAGAAGATGAGCAGCGTGAAGACGTCGATCAGCGATACCAGGTTCATGTCGACCTGGTTGTGGTCGCGGCTCTTGCGCTCTTTTCGCCGCTCTAAGGGGGTCAGGGGCTTCATGGCGCCTGGGCTCCGTTACTGGCGGATGACCGGCGCGTCGCCGACCGAGATGTTCGGGAAGTAGTCGGTGACGATGAGCTCCTTGCCCTGCACCTGCTGGCCGGCGCGGACGGCGTCCATCACCTGCACCAGCGCCTCGTAGGGAATGCTGTCCTCGGCGAGCACGGACGCGTCGTCGTGCTGCGGGAACTTCTCCTTCAGCATCTTGATCGTGCCCGACAGCGTGTGCACGTCGGGGCCGCTCGCGATGTTCGGGATCGGATCGACGATCCGGCCGCCGTGCTTGTCGTTCACCTCGACGAACTTCGAGCGCACGATCACCTCGAGCTTCAGCGGCTTGTTGGGGTCGAGGTTCTGGATCTTCTCGTTCGACTGCGCCGGCAGGCTGAGGTCGATGACCGCGAGGTGCGTGAACACGGCGACCGACAGCAGGAACGGCACCAGCACCACGATCAGGTTGATGAACGCGGTGATCTCGAGGGCGGCCGGCGTCTTCTTCAGGCGACGTGCGGGCATGTCAGGTCTCTCCGGGCCGATGCGTGCTGGCGGTGCGTCCCGCGCTCAGCCCTTCGACGCCGCGTGCTCGAGCTTGAGCCGCTGCACGACGTTGAGGAAGCTCATCTTGGCGGCCTCGAGGCCGTCGACGATCTCGCTCGTCTTGGCCTGCAGGAACGAGTGGATGAGCAGGAACGGGATCGCGACCATCAGCGCGAACGCGGTGTTGTTCATCGCGATCGAGATCGACGCCGACAGCATCTCGGCTTTCTCGGCCGGGTTGACCTGCGCGACCGCGGTGAAGCCCTTGATCAGGCCGATGATGGTGCCGAGCAGGCCGACCAGCGTGATGACGTTGGCGAACGTCGCGATGTAGTGCGTGCGCTTCTCGAGGCGCGGCACGATCTCCATCATGCCCTCCTCCATCGCGGCGTCGAAGTCCTCGCGGCGGCCGGGGCTCTGCATGCGCGACAGGCCGTAGCTGACGATCTTGCCGACCGCGGCGTCCGAGTTGGTCGCGATGCTCTGCACGTCGCGCAGCTGCCCCTTCTGCAGGAGCGGCAGGATGTGCGCCCAGACCTTGCGGTTTTCGTTGCGCGCGCGGCTGAGAAAGATGAACCGCTCGACCGCGATCGTCACGCCGAGCGCCATGATCAGCGCGCTCGGGTAGATGAACAGGCCGCAGTCCTGGAAGAACTTGATGACTGTGCTGAGGGGATCCATGGCTGACTCCGAGACGTGGTGCGGTGACGGTTACTTGGAAGGCGCGGCCGCGGCCTGCGCCGCGTCCTTCTGCTGCTGCACGGCCTGCGCGTCGTAGCGCGTCTGGCGGCGGAAGACTTCGCGATCGACCGGCGAGAGCGCCTCGTCGAGGACGCTGACGAGCGGTCGCCCGCTCAGGTCGCCGGCGCCGGGCTTCTTCCACGGCACGATGTACGTGACCTTGGGCAGCTCGCGGTTGCCGATGATCTGGCTGCGGTCGAGGTCGGCCTGGTCGGGCGTCGGCAGCGCAGGCTGCGGCTCCTTCGCCGCCGGCTGCGCCTTCTTGTTCTGCGCCGCGGCGGGCACGGCCGCCAGCGCGCACGCCGCTGCGACAGCGCCGGCGACGAGGATGCGTTGGACGTTCATGACTTCTCCTGACGACTGACCGTGATCGGCCCGGGCTTGCGGTTCTTCAGGTCGGCGACCCACTTGCTGACGGTCGGGTCGCCGTTCGGAAACAGGGAAAGATAGCGCGCGTACTGCTCCAGCGCGCGTTGCGTGTCACCTAGATACAAGTCATACAGGATGCCCAGATTCAGCACCGCCGCCGCATAGCCGGGATCCTGCGCGATGGCGCGCTGGTAGGCGTCGCGCGCCTTCGCGAACTGGCCCTGCTGGCGGTACGCGATGCCGAGCTGGTTGAGGTAGATCGGCTGCCGCGGGCTCAACTTGACCGCCATCTCGAGCTCGCGCACGGAATCGTCGAGCTTGCCCGCCTGTCGGTAGATCACGCCGAGGTTGGCATGGGGGCCGCCGAGCTCGGGGCTGGCCTGCGCGATCGCGCGGTACGCGCGCTCGGCCTCGTCGACGCGGCCGCTGCGCAGCGCGCGGCTGGCATCGTCGAAGGCGCGCTGCGTCGCCGGATTGACGGGGGTGTCGTAGACGGGAGGCGGCGGGCGCACCGGAGCGGCAGGCGGCGCCGACGCGGAGCTCGACGTGCCGCCGCCCGAGGAGACGGCGCTCTTCATCGCACTCATGCCGTCGCTGACGGTCGAGCAGCCGGCGGCTGCAAGCGCGATCGCCGCGACGGCGGCGCGCAACGAAAGGTGGCTAGCGGATCGCATCGACGACCCCCTCGCTGATCTCGGTTTTGCCGTAGCGGACCGGGCGCAGCTCGCGCAACGCGTCGAAGCTGCTCTTGACCCACTTGTCGTACACGCCGCTCGCGGCGCGCTTGGCGTTGAGCTCGTGCAGCTCGATCGCCTTCTCCTCGAACGGGAACGCCTGCTCCTCGAGCAGCACGTTGTACTGGTCGAGCTCGGGCTTGCTGAGCTTCTTCGGCCGCTCGGACGTCATCAGCGCCTTGCCGAAGTCGCGGTACACCGTCGCGATGCGGTACGTTGCCGCCGTCGTCACGTCGGCGACACCGTACTCGGCAGCGACCGAGTAGGCCCTGAGCGCGAGCTCCATCTTCTCCTTCTTGAGCTTGAGCTTGAGCTGCAACGGCTCGACGAGCTGGACGCTGCGAAAGTCGGCCGCGACCGGCTCGGCCATCGCCAGCGCCGCGCTCGCGGCGAGGTAGCGCGTGCGGTCGGTGCGCGCGGCGCCGCCGGCCTGGTCGGCGCTGAAGATCTCGCGCATCAGCGCGGCCTCCTTCGCCGGGTTGCCGCTGTCGCGCGCGATCACCGCGATCCGGTAGCGCGCCTCGACCTGCGCTTCGAGGCTCGGCGGATTGAGCGCGAGGTAGCGCTCGTAGGCGCGCGCCGCGGCCGGCTTCGAGTTGGCCTTGTCGTACAGCTCGGCGGCCTGCCAGAGGGCGTCGCGCGCGACCTTCGGATCCTTGCTCGCCGCCGCGATGCGCTCGAACTCGGCCGCCTCGTTGGCGAACATCCCCTTCTCGTGGTACGCGACCGCGAGCTTCTTGCCGACCTCGGGCTGCAGCGCGTGGTTCGGGAAGCGCCGGCGGAACTCCTCGAGCGTCTTGATCGCGCCGTCCCAGTCCTTGATCGCGATCTGCGCCGCGGCCTGGTCGTACTGCGCGCTTGCGGCCACGGCCGAGTTCGCCGACGCGACCGCGCCGACGCGCGCGAACGCCTCGACCGCCTCTTTCTGCTTGCCGCCCGCGCGCGCGACCTCGGCCTGCTTGTAGATCGCCGCCGCCTGCCGCTCGACGAGGTCGGCGCGCGCCGGATCCTTCTCCGGCGTCAGCTTGATCGCCTCGGCGAACGCCTTCTCGGAGATCCCGTACTGGTGGCGATCGAACGACGAATACGCGATCACCGTCCAGGCGACGCGACGCTGCGCGTCGGCCGCGGGCGGCTTCAGCTCGACGACGCGCTGCGCGACCGCGCCCGCCTGCTCGGCGTCCTTGAGCGCATAGAGCTTCTCTGCGGCGTCGGTGAGGACGAGGCCGTTGCGGCTGTCGTTCGGGAACGCCTGCGCGAACTTGAGCGCGCTCACGACGGTCGCGCGCTGCAGCCCGGGTTGCTCGGCGGGCGAAGCAGCCTTGAGCAGCCGAGCGTAGCTGAGCAGCGCGCCGTAGCCGGCCTCGGCAGCGCGCGCGAAGCCGGTGCTGCCGTAGGCGACCTTCTCGTACTCGGTCGCGGCCTCGGCGAAGCGGCCGTTCTCGAACAGCAGCTCGGCGAGCAGGAAGTTGCTCTCGGCCGCCTTCGGATCGTTCGGGAACGACGCCAGGTACTCGCGGTACCAGCGCACCGCCTCCGCCGAGTCGGTGCTCGACTTCGTCTTCTGCGCCATCGCGTGGTAGTGGCGCGCGAGCTCGGCGAGGCGCGTCTTGACGAGCGGCTGCGCCTTCTCCCAGCCGTCCGGATTGACGCGGCGGAACTCGCTCGTCCGGCCGTAGCGCGCGACGTATTCCTTGCGCGCCTCGATCGCCTGGTTGGTGAAGCCGTTCTTCTCGTAGATCTCGATGACCTTGGCCTGCATCACCGGCGCCTGCGCGTGCAGCGGGTTGTTGCGCGCGAAGCCGTTGAACGCGTCGGCGGCGTCCTTGCTGCGCTCCTGCTTGATGTAGAGGTCGGCGAGCTGCTCGTAGACGCGGAACTCGTAGGTCTTGCGCGCCGGCGTCGTCATGAAGGGCGGGATCGACTCGGCGCCCTTCAGGTTGGCGAGGCTGATGCTGACGACGCGGAAGGTGTCCTCGACGAGCTCGCGGTCGGCGCGCGAAAGGCCGGCGAGCGACTCGAGCGCCAGCTCGCCGTCGCGGCCCGCGATCTTCAGGTCGAGCACGCCGAAGAACGACTTCAGCGCATCGTCGAGGCGACCCTGCTTGTAGAGCGACCAGCCGAGCATGTAGAGCGAGCGGTCCTGGTACGGGCTCGCGTCGGGCGACGCGAGGACGACCGAGAACGCCTTCTCGGCGCCTTCGTAGTTCTTCGCGGTGAAGAGCAGCTCGCCGCGGCGGAACTGCGCCTCGCTCGCGTAGCGCGTCCCGGGGTACTCGCGGACCATGCGGTCGAGCGTCTTCTGCGCCGTCTCGAGGTCGCCGCTCTGCTCGTACGCGCGCGCCATCTGGTAGAGGACGCGGTCGTTGTTCGGGTCCTTCGGAAAGTTCTTCAGGTACTCCTGGTAGCGCGCGATCGCCGCCTTGTAGTCGGGCGCCGCGACCTTGCCGGTGTTGCTGTCGGTGTCGGCGCTGTCCATCTCGAGGTCGCCGAGGCGGCGCATCGCCTCCGAGCGCTGCGGCGCCGCGGGAGCGATGTCGAGAAACTTGCGGTACGCCTCGATCGCCTTCTTCTCGTCGACGGCGGCGACGTCCTCCTTGTCGACCGCGACCTTGCGGTTGGCGAGCGTCCTCAGCGTCGGCTCGTTGTCCGGCGTGCTGCCGCCGCGGCGGAACATCGAGCAGCCGCCGAGCGCGAACGCCGCCGCGAGCGCGACGGCGACGAGCGCGGCGCCGCGCCTACTCCGGCTTCGCCGAGGCAGCATGGTCTGCGTCCTGTTTGCCGTACGCGCGGTCGTACAGCTGGGCGAGCGCGAAGCGCGCCTGCGTCGTGTAGCCGGCGATGCGCTGCTGCTGGCCGACCAGCTCGGCGATCGCGATCTCCTGCGCCTCCTCGCGCTGCTCGCGGCCGAGCGCGGCGACGCGCGGAATCATCACCTGCAGCTGCGGCGCGATCGCGGCGATGCGGCTCTGGAAGCGGTCGAAGCGGAGCGGCTCCTCGCGCTGCGCGGTCGAGAGCGCGTCGGCGTGGCGCTTGGCGTCGTCGAGCCAGCCGCCGATGCGCTCGAGCTCGACCTTGGCGTCCCACAGCCGCCCGACCGCATCCTGCGAGATCTGCCACGCGAGCACGCCGCCGACGAGGCGGACGCGGTCGCGCTGCTTGAAGACTTCCTCGTCGGCGTTGGGCGCATCGACGATCTCGCGGATCTCCTTGAGCTTGGCGAGCAGCTCCTGCTGCTTCTCGTCGGCGAAGGCGACGCCGTCGCCGGCGGCCTCGCCGGCGGCGACCTCGGCGGCGACGGCCTCGCGGCGCTTGACGAGCGCCTCGATGTCGAGCTGCTGCTGGCGCTCGCGGATCGCGGGCAGGCGATCGGCGAAGGCCTTGCGCCGCGTCGCGAGCATGTCCTCGAAGACGACGAGCTTGTCGCGCCAGTCCTCGAGGTTCCTCGACAGGAAGCGCACGTCGCGGTAGTTCTTCAGCGCCTCCTGGAACTCGTGCTGGGCGAGGATCTGCGCGAGGTGCCGCGCACGCGGCATCTCGGCGAGATCGCGGATCTTCCAGAACCAGCCCATCTCGTCGCCCGGGTTCTGCTCGACCAGGGTGTCGATCAGCTTGCCGTTGCGGATCGCCTTGATCGACTCCTCGATCGCCGCGTTCTCGCGCTCGAACACCGAGATCGCGCCCTCGTAGCGCTGCAGCGCCTGACCGTAGGCGCCGAGCTCGGCGTACGCGTACGGCACGGCGATCTGCGCCTCGAGCACCGCCGTCTCGCCGAAGTCGCGCTTGGCGAGCTCCTGCCATGGCACGAGCGCGAGCGTCGGGTCCTTCAGCGCGTCGGCGGCCCAGCCGTAGCCGAGCAGCGCCTTGCTCGACTGCAGGCTCTCGAGGCGGACGCGCTCGAGATACGTGCGTGCCTCCTTCGCGCGGTTCTCGGCGAGCGCCGAGAAGCCGAGCGCGACGTTGGCGCGGTCGCGCAGGTTGCGGTATTCCTCGGTCGGCGCGCCTTCCCTGCCGAGATCGTCGAGCAGCTCGGTGCCACGCTTCGTGTTGCCCGACTTGAGCATCGCGATGCCGAGGTTGTAGCGGACATAGCGCGCGCCGGTGCCCTTGGTCGGCAGCGCGCCGAGCACGGCGGCGGCGCCGGCGTTGTCGTTGCGCAGCATCAGGAGCTGGCCGAGCAGCAGGCCCTTCTCCTCCTCGAGCTCGCGCGGCAGCTTCTTCTCGACCTTGGCGAGCGCTTCCTCGGCCTCGACGAG
>JASLGD010000643.1 GCA_030150305.1 Caldimonas sp.
TGGCTCCCGACAGTGGAGCAAGAGTGCGCTGGCGTCTTCTCCGGAATCGGTCGGTCTTGTTGCCGAGTCTGAGGGCGCTGTGATTGGGTACGTGCATGTGGTGGTGGTCCACGAAACGCGCCCCGTGTTCGTCCCCCACCGTTACGGGGGATCGAGGCTGTCGCGGTCGTTACGCTCGCCCGCGGTCACGGCGTGGGCAGCGAGCTGCTGCGGGAGGCTGAAACGTGGTTGGCGCGGCAAGGCTGCGCTGTGGCTCGCCTAAGCGTCCTCGCCTTCGATGAAGAAGCAAGCGCCTTGCACAGCGCTCGTGGCTATCCGCCCCATCGTCACATTCATGCAGCGCGACATCGGCCGGAAGGCGTAGGCCGATGCTGCAGTGCCGGGGATCCTGAGCATGGAACAGACGGACGAGATCGCCGTTCGCGTGATCGAAACGTTCCCGGAGCCGGCCATCTCAGTGCTAAGGCGGGAGGTGTTCGCTGATTTCGAGCCATCAGCGATGCTCAGGGAGTGCTCGCCTCCGAAGCTGTCGTGCGCCAGAGCGAGCCGCCTCGCCCGGTGGACACGTTTCGTGTTGCCGCCTTCCGCGGTGACGAACTGATCGGCTGGACGTTCAGCTACCGCGAAGGCTCGTTCCAGTTCCAGATGCTCAACTCGGGCGTCATTGCGAAGGAGCGGAGAAGGGGCGTGTACGCACGGCTTGCGCAAGCGGTGCTCGAGCATGCAACGGCGCAAGGCTATGTTTCCATCGAATCACGCCACGTGCGAACGAATTCGGCGGTGATCATCGCGAAGCTGCGCCTTGGCTTCCAAGTCTCCGGGTTCGAGTATTCGGAAGTCTACCGCCCGCTGGTGCGGCTGAAGTACCTGGTCGGGGAACCCCGTCGGGACCTTTATAACGTTCGGTCGCGACCTATTCGGGCAGCAGACTGAGCTCGAAGGCCGACGTCCGTCGGCCGTCTCGCCGGGTTACGGCCAACACAGCACCCTCGCGGAAGACCGGTTCCGAGCGGGCTGCGAAGTCATCGCCTTCGCCAAGTTCCGAGATGCCCGAGCCACGGTGCCACCTGCTCGTCGAGCCAGCGCCGAGCAACGGGCTGATCGCGAATGGTCGCGTCGAGGAACGCGATGCTGACCGTCTGGATCGCGGCGTCGCATTCGGCGCGACAGTCGCCGACGCTCGCGGTCTGCCAGCGCGTCTTGCCGCGGTCGTCGCCTGCCGTCGCGCTTGCGCCGCCCGCATCGCGTGCGCCGTCGTCGCCCTCGGAGCGCTGCCTCGAGCGACCGCCGCGGCTTCCTGCAGCGCGGCCGTTCACGCGTTGGTCGCGAGGTGCGACGCGCTCGGTCTCGATCGCCCCCGACAACATCGCATGGGTGACGCCCGCTAGCTCGAGCTCGAACTTCTGTCCGGGCGGCGCGAGGTCGAACACGGCGGTCCTCGCGCTGCTCGCGACCAGCCCGGTGGGGTCGACGTCCGACGGGCCGGTGACGCTCAGCACCGGACCGACCACGGCGTCAAAGTGCGCCGGCTCGGGCGGCCCCGGCAGCACGACCGGACTGAGGACGATGGCCGCCCTGAAGGATTTGGTCAGATTGTCGACCGAGCCTCCGGGCTCGTGCTGTCCCGCCACCGCCATCGCGGTCTGCGCGCCGAGGTCATAACCGGCCACACCCATGCGGCTGAAGTCGAGTCGCTGCCACGGCGACTCGCCGGCAGCAGCTCGGCGACGCAGCTCCTCGAGCACCGTCGCGAGACGCCGCATTCGCTGCTGCAGTCGCGCGGCGCTATGGCGCTGGGTTGCCAGCGACTTGAACTCGAGTGAGCGCGCTTCTTCCGAGCTCCAGGCGGTGGCGTCGTCGTCGAGAGGCTGCACCGAAAGGACGGCATAACCTGCGTGCGCCCAGGCTGGCCGCCACAGCGCTCCGGCGGTTTCCGCCGATTCACCGAGCCCTGGCAGGTAGAGCACGACCGGCAACACGCGTCCGTTGACCGGGACTGTCCAGGCGATCGGAACGATCTCGCCGTGGACGCGCCACGTCAGCACGCCCGACTCGATCGGTGCCTGCTCGACCGGCTGGTAGCCGCGCCGCACGAGGTCCTCGGCCGGCGCCTGTCGCTCGGCCCGCGCCGCCGCCGTCGGCCCTTCGGAGGTGCAGCCCGGCAGGACCGAGGCACACGCGGTGAACAGCACGATGCAAACGACGCGCGGCGAAATCATTCAAAGTTTCGAGGTGCGGCTGCCAGTGTGAGACGCCCGGCCTGATCCATCATTGCCGCCTTGCAAAGACCTAGCCTCTCCAGCGACTGCCTCTCGTGGCAAGAACGGGTTTGAACGACGAACTCGAACTCCTGCGCGAGCTCGGCTTCACCTTGCCGAGCCCGCTACATCGCGGGGCCGTCGTGTTCGGCTTTGCAGGGCTGGCGGCGCACTACGACGGCAGGCGGCACGCGCGCACACGCGAGCGGTGGATCGGCATCGCGTTGATGCTCTATCCATACGCGATTGGTGAGACCTGGCTGCTGTATCTCGTCAACGCCGTCCTGTGTGCCGCAGCTTGGTGGACCCGATCACACGGCGCGGCCGATCGGAGCACCGCTCGCGTCGGGTAGACGGCGCCATAGGCGAAGCCCACCGGTGCGTCCTCAGCCGGCCAATAGGAGACCGTTGCGACAGACCGGTTCCGGTCGCAGGGCGAGTGCACCGGCATCCTAGGAGCGGTCCGGCGGAGGGCGGCCTGTGCAGCCCGCGTCACTGTATGACTCGGTCAGCGCGTGCGAGCAGCGATCCGGATAGCGTGATGCCCAGCTCGCGGGCGACCTTGAGATTGACAACCAACTCCAGCTTCAGCGGACGTTCGATCGGCAAGTCGCCGGCCCGGGCACCCCTCAGGATGCGATCCACGTGCGAAGCCGCCCTTCGCAGGAGGTCATCGATGTCGGTGCCGTATGCCATCAGGACGCCGTCCATCCCAATCAGTGTGAACTCGCCGAGGAGCGGCAGCCGATAGCGTGCAGCGAGCGCGCCGGTCCGCGCGCGATTGACGAGGATGAACGGAGTATCAAGAGTCAATAGCGCATCGGCCCGGCTGCTCCGTGCGAGGAGGACCGCGCGCTCGAAATCGGCGGGCGCGCGCGCCTCGAACACCTGCATCTGCAAGCCGAGAGCGCGCGCCGCTTCACGCATGCTCGCGATGTCCGCTGCGCCCCGTTCCGAAAGCTCGTCCGGCGCGAGCAGGATTGCGATCCGGCCGATACCCGGCAATGCCTGCTTCGCCAATTCGATCCGCTTGGGGCCCACCTCTGGAAATGTGACCGTCAAACCGGTGACGTTGCCACCGGGCCGAGCGAGGCTACTCGCCCAGCCTTCGCCAACCGGATCGCCTCCGCCGACGGCGACGATCGGCACTACATTGGTGGCGCGACGCAACGCTGCCAGTGGGCCAGGCCCGCCTGCGACGGCGACGTCGACCTTCATACGAACCAGCTCGTCGGCAAGCGGGCCCAGCGCTTCGAGGCGGCCACCCGCGTCGCGCCAGACCAGCTCAACGTTGCGGCCATCGACGTAGCCGAGCTCGTGCATGCCCCGGCCGAAGCCGTGTTCCGTACCTCGACTATCCGGTCCGGCTTCGATGAACAGAACGCCGACACGAGGCAGTTTCGGGGAGGTTTGCGCGATCGCATCGGCCGCGCGGCCCATCGCGGCTCCGAAAAACGCCAGCGTCAGCTGTCGTCGCCGCCTGCCTTCGAGAGTGGTGTGCATGCGCTCCATCTTGACACCTTTGGAGCGCAGTTCGGGTTGGGGAGTGCGGTGGCGCGATAGCCGCTCGCGGCCAAGAGCGGCCGAAGGCGAGCGGCAGCTTCAGGGGACCTCAGCTCCGCGGGCTGGGCAAACAAGGCAGCTGACCCGCAACCCCACCCGAGCTCACTAGCGCTGTCTGCCGCGGCGCGCTGCTGTAGCCCGAGCGCCGGAGCGACTTTGAGAGCGTTCTCAGCGCAGCGTGGCGCGCTCCTGACGGTCACTGGCGCAAGTGGGGCCGGTGACATTTGGCCGTCTGGCGGCCGCCGTCGCGGTGCGCTACGTCAGCTGAAGCTGGCTGGATCGATGAGTGATTCTCGATCACAAACCAGCCGCTTTGTTCGTCCGTTGCCAGCTTCGCAAAGCGGGCGCTCTGTTGTTTCAATCAACAACAAATGATCGCCTCGCCTTCCGGTAGGCTCGCAGGTGACCAAAGGTTCGTTGAACTTAAGAGACAAGGAAGGCGGATGAAGAACCTTGTCATTGTTGCGCTGGCGGTGTTCTGGGCCGTGATGGCATTGCGCGCCTACCAGCGCCACGATCTCCTCCTAGCAGGCACCTTCCTAGTCGTTGGGGCCGCGCTGACCGTGTATCGGGTAACCCGTCGTTGAGGTAACAGCTCCTCCGCTAAGCGGGTAGCGCCTCGGTTTGAGCGGCTTTGCTCGATCAAGTCTATTGATAGGCTGATCGGAGAGGGGCCGATCGGAGTTCGTCGGCCCGAGTCCGGTGGCGAACCCGACATCACTTGCGGCTCCGCGAGTCAGCTGGTCTTGGCCGGAGAGCCGAGCGCTTGCGCTCGCGCTCCGCGCGCCGTTGCCACAGCTCGCGCACTGATCGACGTCTGAACCGTCCTCTGTGCGGATCAGCCGTTCCTTGGCGTTGCCTTTCGCGCGCGCGACTCCTCGCCGATTCGGCGCGCAAGGATGAGCACCGCCGCCAGCACCGGCGTGGACAGGAACACTCCGACGATCCCGGCCAGCTCCTCCCCCGCGAGCAGTCCGAACAGCACGAGGAGCGCCGGCACGGCGACGCCATTGCTCATCAGGTAGGGATTGAGAACGTAGTCCTGGAAGACCCGGTAGAGGACGATGAAGCCAGCGATCCAGAGCAGGTGGTCATAGCCGCTCGCGCCGGCGACGGCGAGGCAGAGCAACGCGGCGGCGAGCGGACCGAGCACGGGGATGAACTCGAGCACGCCGGCCGCGAGCGCCAGCAACCATGCGTACGGCACTCCGCCGAGGCTGAACGCGATCGAGTAGCTCGCCATCGTGGCGAAGGCAAGGATCAACAGCGCACGGATGTAGCCCCCAAGGAGTGTGTCGAGGTCGCCGATGATGCGCTTCCACATCGCCGAGTGCGGATGGTGCTCGAGCCATCCGACGAGCCGTTCGCGCATGACCGGGGTATTGACGATCATCATGAAGGCAAGGATCGGGATCAAGACGATGTAGAGCGAGCTTTCGCCGAGCGCCAGCACGAGCTTGCCGGCGCGCTTGGCGAGATCGCCGCTGCTCGGGCTCACATCGCCGGCGTGGGCGCGCACGAACTGCACGAGGCGTGAGCGGTAGGGAGCGAGCCAGCCCGGCAGCGGGATGCGGTCGAGCAGGTTGCCCTCACCCACTAGGGTCGGCAGCTGCTCGGCAAAGCGGCTCCCTTCGTCGGCGACGCGCGGCCCCGCGATCGAGAGCAGTCCGGCGAGCACCAGCCCGAGAAGCGCGAAGACGATGCCGGTCGCGAGAGCGCGTCGCGACCTCAGCGCAGCCACCCGCTTAAGCAGTAGATGGACCAGCGGAACGATCATGTACGCGAGGAACCCGGCCAGCACGAAGACGAAGATCGTCCCTCGCACTGCATAGGCCAGGTAGAAGCCGAGCAGCACGAGCCCGACGGTCCAGGCAATGGCGGCGGCACGCCGGTCGAATGCGAGCATGGGTTGGCCTAAACGGGCGATTGGGAAGGCGGTTGCGATAAGTCTACGTGCACGAACCTGCAGCAAAGTGAGTCTCGCGCCGGAAATAGGGCCAAGCCGCGCGGTCGACACAAGTGAAGATCATTGCGTAGCTTGCTGCCGCGAGAGACGATCGCCTGATCGCGGCTCGCGGCCACAAGAAGCCATTCGGAAGCGACCGCCCGCGCGCGGTCCAACTGCGACCCGAGGTACCTGCTCTTGGCAACGCGAACCGGCCATGGGTATCCTCGGTGTGCGCGGCTGGGCATCCGGTGTAGTTGCCGTGCAAACGTCTCTGCCCACATTCAACGCCGCCGCTTACCGGAATCTCCTATGAAGGCACAGAGGACCACCGACGACGCCGAATCGGCAAGGCGAGCGAGCATGCAGCCGACCATCAATGGGTCGACCTACGTCAAGCCACAGCAGCTGGAATGGAAGAAGACCCAGTTCGACAAGGTCTGGCTGAAGGTCCTCTACGAGGACAAGGAAAAGGGCGAGTCGACCGTGCTCATCAAACTCGAGCCGGGCGCTACCCTGCCGTACCACAAGCATCCGGAGCTTGAACAGGCCTACGTCCTTGAGGGCTCGATGTACGACCACGACGGCACGTGCAGCGCGGGCGAGTACGTCTGGCGCAAAGCCGGCTCGCTGCATGAGAACCATTCCGACACCGGCGCCGTCCTGCTTGCCGTGTATCGCAAGCAGAACATCTTCGTCAACAAGACGACCGGCTACTCTACGGATCCCTGACGACGCATCTCCGACAAGCTGGCCGGCAGCGCCGGCGGCTGCAGGTTCGCGGCATTGACTCGGACGCGATCGAGCACGCACGTGAATCGCGCCTCCAGCTCGTGACCCTTGTCGGGGTGCCGACCGTCGAGAAGAATGCTGGGCCGAGTGGTCAGCACGCCGTGATGCTTATTTGCCTCGGAGCCGCTCGCCGCAGAGCTCAGGGCGTTCGCCGCCGGGGGAGGCCGATCTATTGGGAGGACACGGAATCGCCCGTCGATCTCGCAAGCCCCTAGGCGACGGCTCTTGCCGCTCTGAGCCGCTCGAGTTTCTAGCCGACACCGCCTATCGATTCGGTCCGACAGACCGCCATGCGTTCGGCAACTCACCATGCGGCTTTACGAGCCTCAGGAGGCATGCGATGGCTGAGCAAACGAAACGTGGACGGGCACAGGACCGGGCCAAGGTCGCCGGCGGACAGCGGCACGAAGTGAGCTACGAGTCGGGAAAGACCGGAGCCTCGCCCGGTGAGGTCAAGGATGCCGTGAAGAGCGTCGGCAGCTCGCGCAAGAAGGTCGAGGCCGAGCTCGGGAACAAGAAGTAGTTCACCCGATCGCCGGCGGTTAGCTGAGCGCCAGAGCGGCGGTGTCGACATGGCAGCACCTATCAACGTCAGCATCCCGCACCAGCTCGGCCGCGCGGAAGCGCGTCGCCGGATTGAGATTGGCTTCGCGAAGCTCGTTGCTGGGCTCCCTGGCAGCCCAAGCAGAAGCAGTGATCGTTGGGACGGCGATCGGTTGACTTTCAGGCTCGCGACGATGGGTCAAACGATTGCCGGCGTCATCGATGTGCGTGATGCTGTCGTGCTGATGGAGATCGAGCTTCCCGGCTGGCTCAGCGTCATCGCTGGGGGCTTCAAAGATCGACTGCAGAGGGCGGGCCAGCTGCTGCTGACCAAGGGATAACCGAAACCGAGGATCCATCGCCCCGCGTGCGGCTGCGCAGGTGCACGATGAGGGGAATGGCAAGGACGCAGAGGGCGACGAGGCGAGAACGATGACGTCCATGAGTACCTTGCTGAGTGCCTTCGTCTTCGCGATAGCAGTCGCGGTTTGTCGCAGTCGGCCGGTGCCGGTGAATTGGCGAGGAGCGCGGCAGGTCTGAGTGTTGTAAGGAACCGCAATGGCGCGACCGAGCTGATCACCGTTCGGCACACACGCGGCTTACGCCTACACACCGTCGCCGACTCGATACGAAACTGCACTCGCCCTTAGCGCGAGTTACCCGTGAGCAAAGTTCGCAGAAAACCACCGCCGCCAGGATTCGTGCGCTGGCTGCGGCTGTTCGTGGCTACCGTGTTCGCCAGACCCGGCCATCTTTCTGACCAGCCCGGATGGTCGCATCGCAGGCAGCCCCGCAGTCCCAGTGCCAGACCGGGAACCCTCGCGATGCTCGGCGCCGGGCTCGCGGCGCTTGCGGCGTCTCGTCGCCGCAAGCGGTGATCCCCTGAGCTTCACGACAGAGCCAGCCGGGGGCGGGGTTACATCGTTTTCACGTGTCGCCCACAAGAGACTGGCAGCGTTGCAGGGACTAGATCTCAGGGCGGCGGCCGTCGCTCGAGCGTCGAGGGGCGTCGATAGCCGAGCCGAATGGCGCAGATCGGCCAGAACCGGACGTTGACGAGCGACTGCTCCGGGGGCGAAGCCAGTTTGGCGCGGAACAGCGGGAAACAGACCTGTCTCAATCCCCCAGCGTGCCGACGATCCGGGACTGTCGGTGCTCGGCTTGTAGCGCCTACCGAATCCACTCGCGTGACCAAAAGGTCACATCGGTGGGATGGTGCCGTTGATGCCGACCGAAATGAAGGCGGCAGTCCCCGGCGCATCCTTCTTCGTCGAGACGAACACGTGTGCCCCAGGTACGAGCTTGCTTGCGTCGGCCGGTACGATCCCGACCACGGGCACCCCAGCTGGAACGTGGATCGTCTTCTCGCCCTTGCCGTAGTCGACGGTCAGTATGAGCCCGCCCGCGTCCGCGGTCTTCTTGACTGTGCCATTGGTCATCGCGGAAGTCGTAGACAGTCCGCCCGCGTCGGCCGATTTCACCGTTCCATTTGTCATAGCCGAGTTCTGCCCAACGGACGATCCGGGCGCCGCGAGGTCCCAGGGGTAGTCTCCGAGCCCGGCGCCTTTCATGGCATCGGGGAACACGACGATCTCCAGTGCGTCTGCCGCGCCCGAGGCGGCGGGCACGTTGGCGATGCCGACAAACGTGCCTTCCTTGATCTGCGCAGCGCTGCTCGGAACGACGCCGGAGATGCGGGTAGTTGCGTCCGTCGCGACCTTGACGTTGCCCTGCGACGTCTTCACGGTCAGGCTGTCCGCGGTCGTCGAGACGATGGTGCCGCGGACGTGAGCGGGGGAATCAGCCGCAAGCGCAACCGTCATCGCCGTGGTGGCGAAAACGAGCCAGAACGCGCGGACCGGGGCCGCTCGCGAATTGACGTTCGACATCATTGGGCTCCTTTGTGGGGTGGTCACCTCAGGCGTGGAGATGCAGAAGGCTTGAGACGACCTTACTCGGCCGAGCTGAGCAGGGAATGATGCTGGGACCGCGGTGACTTGGTTCCCAGCTTGCGAACGTCAGCGTTCCGGCCAGGGATGAACCTTTCACCCGACACTCGGAATACACAAGCTTTCCAGGCGTGCCGCGCCCTTCAGACCCCCGTATGTTCGAGAACCACATGAATTTCGACCTTCTCGCGCCGCGAGCGCACGCGCTTCTGCGGATGGTCGCTGGCTACTTGTTCCTTCTTCATGGCAGCGCCAAGTTGCTCGGGTGGCCGCACGTGGCGAGCTTTGATCACGTCTCGATCGCCTCGCTGATCGGCGTAGCTGGACTGCTCGAGCTCGTCGGGGGCGCCCTTGTCATGATCGGTCTTTTCACCCGTCCGGCTGCGTTCATCGTCTCGGGTGAGATGGCAGTTGGGTATTTCATGGCGCATGCGTCGAAGGGAAACCCGCTTCTTCCGATCCTCAACCAGGGCGACGCAGCGGTGCTCTATTGCTTCATCTTTCTGTTCCTTGCTGCAGCCGGCCCGAGCATCGGGAGCGTCGATTCGGCGCGACGAAGGATCACCGAACGGATAGCGCCGCAGCGCCCCAGCTGAGCGATCCATTCAACCTGAACCCACGTATGAAACGGCAGGGGTCGATCGGCCCCGCAAACGCGCCGAGCTCATCCATGGCCCCGGATGAATAGACGCTTCCCGCCTAGACCTGATGGGACAAGAGGACGCCACCGTTTACGTTGTCGATGACGACCCATCGGTGCTGAGGAGCCTACAACGACTGTTGCGGTCGGCTGGCTGGTGGAGTGAGGCCTACGAATCTGCCGAGGAGTTCCTGCAGCGGCGCGATCCGGCGGCGGCAGGCTGCGTCATCCTGGATCTCATGTTGCCAGGTATCGACGGTCTGGAGGTACAACGTCGCCTGAGCGAGCAGGGCATGCCGCCGCCGGTCATCTTCCTCACCGGCCGCAGCGATCCGCCAACAATCGTGCGCGTGATGCGCGCCGGAGCGACCAACTTTCTCTGTAAGCCGGTCGACGACGATCTGCTCCTCGCAAGCGTCGCCGAGGCGATCGAGTCTGACCGCGCGGCTCGCCGTTCTGACTCTGACCTTACCC
>JASLGD010000466.1 GCA_030150305.1 Caldimonas sp.
GGCGCAGCGGATGCAGCGGAACGGCTCGGCTTCGTTGAGCACGCGCGGCTGCCGGCGTGCCTTGCCGCCGTCGGCGAGCAACAGCCGCGGCACGAGCGCGATCGCGTCCTCGGGGCACGTGCTCGCGCAGAGGCCGCACTGCACGCAGTTGCGCTCGATGAACGACAGGCGCGGCGAATCGGCGTTGTCGAGCAACGCGCCTTCGGGGCACGCACCGACGCACGCGAGGCAGAGGGTGCACTTCGCGCGGTCGACGACGACCTCGCCGAACGGGCTCGGCGCCATCGCAGGCGGCGGCAGCGCCACCGCGTCGACCGGCGTCGGCGCTTCGCGCAGGAGATGCTCGAGGACGAGGTCGAGCGTCGTCCGCTTGTCCGACTGGACGGCGAACGCCGCGGCGCGCCGCACCGTCGCGGCCGCTGGCCGGCGCAGCGCCGCATCGAGCCGCTGCAGCGCCGAATCGGCGCGCACCGGAGGTTCAACCCGCGCCGGCCCGACGAGCGCGGCCGGCGCGTGCAGCCGCGCGACCTCGCCGCCGCCGACGATGCGAACGTGCTCGCCCGCGAAGCCGAGCGCGGCGAGGATCGACTCGGCGATCCGCATCTGCGCATCGAGCGCTTCGCGGTACGCCGGCGCTTCCTCGTCGGTGACGAGCACCCAGACCTGCGAGGCGCCCCATGCGATCGCCGCGAGCCAGAGGTCGATGCCGACCGACGCCGTGTGCCAGACCTCGAGCGGCAGCACGCGCGCCGGAACGCCGTGCAGCGACGGATCGACGCGCGCCGCGCGGCCGAGCGCGTCGATCACCGCTGCGCCAGCTTCGCGGCTGTGGACGAGGAGCGCCGCGTCGCGACCGCCCGCGCCCGCGTACGTCGCGAGCATCGTGCGGATGCGCGCGCCGAGCTCGTGCGGGCGCGGCGCCGCGTACGTCAGCGCGCCGCTCGGGCAGACGGTCGTGCACGCGCCGCAGCCGACGCACAGGTGCGGCTCGACGACGATGCCGCCCGGCGCCGTCCTGCCTTTGGTCGCCGCGTCGCTGCGAATCGCCGCCGCCGAGCAGACGTCGATGCACGCGGTGCAGCCGATCTGGCCGTTCCTCGTGTGCGCGCAGAGCTTTTGCCGGTAATCGAAGAACTTCGCCTTCTCGAACTCGCCGACCAGGGCGCGCGCGCCGAGCACGGCGGCGACCAGCGCAGCGTCGTCGGCGGCGTGGAAGTAGCCTTGCGGCGGCTGGTGCAACGCGATCTGCGGCGACGGCTGCAGGTCGAGGACGAGGTCGAAGCGCTCGCTCTGCTCGGTCGCGGCGCGCTCGAAGTCGATCGCGCCGGCGACGCCGCACGCGCGCACGCAGTCGCGGTGGTCCTTGCACTTCGCGAGGTCGATCTGGTAGCTGAAGTCGATCGCCTGCTCGGGGCAGACCTCGATGCACGCGTTGCAGCGCGTGCACAGGTCGGCGTCGATCGGGTTCGTGCTCGACCAGGCGACGTCGAACGCGCCCAGCCAACCGGCGATGCGCGTCGGCCGGCCGCTGTGGACGGGCATCGTGCGCGCCTGCGCCAGCGTGCCGCCGGGGTCGGTGACGAGCAGGCTGACGTCGAGGCCGTCGCCGAGCAGCGCGGCGGCGCGGCGTGCGCGCTCGGCGCTGCCGACGACGAGGACGCGCCCGGCCGACGCGTACGAGACGGACGGCACCGGCTCGGGCGGCGGCAGCTGTGCGGCGGCGATCAGCGCCGCCATCTTCGGCAACGCCGCGGCGCGGTCCTTCGACCAGCCGCCGGTCTCGCGAATGTTGACGAAGCGGATCGGGCGCTCGCCCGGCGACGGCGCGCCTTCGGTCGCCGCGGCGAGCTCGTCGAAGAGACGGCGCTCCTGCGTGCATGCGACGAGCAGGTCGTCGCTCGTCCGCGCCGCGCGCTGGAACGCCGGCGCTTCGCGGCGGCAGAGAACCGAATGGACGGTCGTGGCGCCTTCGCCGTCAGCCCCGAGCGCCTTCGCCAGCGCCGGGCCGTCGATCGCCATCGTCCGGTTGCAGTCGCAGATCAGGGTCGTCTTCGGCACGAGAGGAAGCGTCGCTGGTCGGCGCGGGCGGTTCGGGCGGCGAGGAAGGGGCAGGAGTGCCGGCATTATCCGGAGTCGCCGCGGCGGCGTCGGCCGCTTCTGCCTGAGCGGCTGCGGCGTCGTCGCGGAACAGGCCGAGCAGCTCCGACTGGCGCAGCTGCTTCAGCATCTCGAACGGCAGCGGGTCGGGCTTGCCGTAGTCGTCGATGTAGACGTCGAGGCCGTCCATGACGTTGAAGCGCGGGTCGCTGAAGAGCTTCTTCATCGCCGCGTTGCGCACCGCGCCGTCGACGCCGGGCGCCATGAAGCGCGCGTAGTCGGAGTCGCGCGTCAGCGCTGCGACGTCGGCGAGCGTCGCCAGCGGCGCCGCCGGAGCGGCAGGCGCGATCGCTGCGTCGCTCGGCCGCGCCGTCTCGCCGCGATCGGCAGCGGCGGACAGAGCCCCGCCTTCTCGCGCCGCGGACGCAGGCCCAGCCGCCGCGGGCGCAGTCGTTGCGACAGCGGGCGCCGCGGGTGGAGTCGCTGCCGCTGCGGGCGCCGCGTCGCGCTTCACGTCGTCGGCCGCTGCGACCACGGCCTTGCGCCGCGACCAACGCGCGAGGAAGCCCTCGCGGTCGTCGCTCACCTCCGCTCTCCCGGCGACACGAACGACTGCGGCCGCCGCCGCTTGCGCGGCTCGGGGCGGTACGTCGCCTCGGTGTACGCCTGCAGCCAGGCGGCGACGTCGGCGTCGAGGGGAACGTTGTCGACGCGCTCCTGCGCGTCGAGCCAGCGGCCCGCTTCCTCGTACGACACGCTCACCGTCTCGGGCCAGGCGCGCGACGGGTCGGCGTCGTCGATGCGCCAGACGACGAACCAGACCGGAGCTCCCGTCGCGAGGTTCAGGTGGTAGCCCTCGGCCTGGTCGCGAAAGAGCTCGACGACGAAGCCCGGGTGCAGCGCTCGCTGCACCTTGCCGTCGTCGCGCAGGACGCGCGGCGCGCTGCCGAAGGCCGCCTCGTCGGGCACGACCTCGACGATGCGGAAGCGCCAGTCCTCGAACGCGTTCGGCGCGCGCTCTCGCTCGATGACGACGGCGACCGCGATCTTCGGCCGTTGCGGCGGCTCGGCGGCATCGCTGCCGTCCATCTCAGGTGTCCTTCGAGACGCTGATGGTCGGGAACTTCGCCGAGAAGTCCTTCGCGCGCTCGGCGATCTTGACCGCGACGCGGCGCGCGACGCGCTTGTAGATCGCCGCGATCTCGCCGTCGGGGTCGCTCACGACCGTCGGCCGGCCGCTGTCGGCCTGGACGCGGATCGAGAGGTTGAGCGGCAGCGCGCCGAGGTAGTCGACCTTGTACTCGGTGGCGAGGCGCTTGCCGCCCTCCTCGCCGAAGATGTGCTCGACGTGGCCGCAGTTCTCGCACACGTGCACCGCCATGTTCTCGACGATGCCGAGGATCGGCACGCCGACCTTCTCGAACATGCGGATGCCCTTTCGCGCATCGAGCAGCGCGATGTCCTGCGGCGTCGTCACGATCACCGCGCCGGTGAGCGGAACACGCTGCGAGAGCGTCAGCTGGATGTCGCCCGTGCCCGGCGGCAGGTCGACGACGAGGTAGTCGAGCGCCGCCCAGTTGGTCTGCCTGAGCAGCTGCTCGAGCGCCTGCGTGACCATCGGGCCGCGCCAGATCATCGGGTTGTCCTGCTCGACGAGGAAGCCGATCGACATCACCTGGACGCCGTAGTTCTCGAGCGGCTCCATCGTCTTGCCGTCGTGCGACTCGGGCCGGCCCTCGATGCCCATCATCATCGGCTGGCTCGGGCCGTAGATGTCGGCGTCGAGGATGCCGACCGTCGCGCCCTCGGCGGCGAGCGCGAGCGCGAGGTTGACCGCGGTCGTGCTCTTGCCGACGCCGCCCTTGCCCGACGCGACGGCGACGATGTTCTTGATGTTGGGCAGCAGCTGGACGCCGCGCTGCACCGCGTGCGCGACGATCCGCGACGTCACGTTGACGCTGACGTTGGCGACGCCTTCGACCGTGCGCGCGGCAGCGATCAGCGCCTTCCTGATCGCGTCGACCTGCGAGCGCGCCGGATAACCGAGCTCGACGTCGAAAGCGACGTCGCCGCCCTCGATCCGCACGTTCTTCAGCTGCCGCGCGCCGACGTAGTCGCGCCCGGTCTCGGGATCGACGACTGCCTGCAGGGCCTGGAGCAGCGTCGCTTCTTGGATGGCCATCGAGTGGAGTTCGCGCGTCGTGCGGAGGGAAGGACGGTTATACAGCGGCGTCCGCGGCAACCGGCGCGCTTTCGTCGCGCACCGCGGTCAGCCGGTGGCAGTCGCCGTGCCGTCGTGCTCGTCGAGCAGCGCCGTGAGCTCCTCGAACACGACCGGCTTCACGAGGTGGGCGTCGAACCCGGCCTCCTTCGAGCGCTGCC
>JASLGD010000497.1 GCA_030150305.1 Caldimonas sp.
TGGTCCACGAGGGCCAGGTGGTCAACAAGGGCGAATCCATCGTCGACGGCCCGGCCGATCCGCAGGACATCCTGCGCCTCCTGGGCATCGAGGAACTGGCGCGCTACATCGTCGACGAGGTGCAGGACGTCTATCGCCTGCAGGGCGTGAAGATCAACGACAAGCACATCGAGGTGATCGTTCGCCAGATGCTGCGCCGCGTGCAGATCGTCAACCCGGGCGATACCGGCTACATCGTCGGCGAGCAGGTCGAACGCTCCGAGCTGCTCGAGCGCAACGACAAGGCGCAGGCCGACGGGAAGCTCCCGGCGACCTTCGCCGATGTCCTGCTGGGCATCACGAAGGCGTCGCTCTCGACCGACAGCTTCATCAGTGCCGCGTCGTTCCAGGAGACGACCCGCGTGCTGACCGAAGCGGCGATCATGGGCAAGCGCGACGAGCTGCGCGGGCTGAAGGAGAACGTCATCGTCGGCCGGCTGATCCCGGCGGGCACCGGCATGGCGTTCCACGAAGCGCGCAAGGCCAAGGAAGCGATGGACGACGCCGAGCGCCGCGCGATCGCGGTCCAGGAGGCCGAGGAGCTCGCCGCGGTGCAGATGGCGCAGGTCGACGCCGCGAGCGACTCGCAGGCCGCGACCACGACGACCACGAGCGAATAGGCGGAGCACGCTCCGCGCCTTCGAAGGCGGCCTGCGGGCCGCCTTTTTCTTTTACGAGATGCGCGCGATCGCGGCGTCGATCGCCGGCAGCAGGCTGTTCAGCTCGGCGGCCTCGCCCTGCGCCTTCAGCGCGAGCAATCGGTCGCGCACCGCCGCGCCGCGGTCGCCGCGGCCGACCTGCACCAGCGCGAGCGCACGCGCACGCACGAACTCGGTCATCGGCAGCGGCTCGGCGGTGGTGTAGCGGCGCAGGTGTTCGCAGGCGCGCTCGACGCCGCTCCAGTCGTCGATCTCGAGCAACGCATCGATCGCGAGCTCGGGCAATTGCAGCTGGTTGTGGCTGACGCAGCCGCGCTCGAGCAGCCGTTCGCCGTCGTCGAGCCAGCGCCGACGCGCATCCGGAGCGGTTTCGATGCGCGCCAGCACGCCGTGCAGCCACGGGCCGATCTGGCCCATGCCGTGCTCGCGGCAGATCGCGAGCGCGAGCTCCGCGCGTTCGCGCGCAGCGCCGCGATCGCCGCGCTTCAGCGCGACCAGCGCGAGCACCGCCAGCAGCTGCGCCTCGAAGCGCTTCGCGCCGACCGACGCCGCGAGCGCGAGCGTCGGGGCGGCGTCGTGCTCGACCTGCTCGAGACGGTCGCGAATGACGCCCTCGACCCAGACGACGAGCGCGCGCGCCATGATCTCGGCGCGCGTTTGCGACGCGCGCACCGCGAGCGCGATCGCCTCGTCGCCGATCGCGGCCGCCTCGGCGATCCGGAGCAGGTGGATGTCGGTCCAGCCGATCATCGGCAGGTTCGCGACTTCGAGCCGGCCGAAGCCGTTGGCGCGGGCGAGCGCGACGCAGGCGTGGAACTGCCCGTTCGCCGAGCGCATCAGACCTTTCATGTATTGGCCGTCGCCGAGCCCGCCGAGCGCGGCTGCCTCGGCCTCGAGCGAGACCGCGGCGCGCGCATGCTCCAGCGCGCGTTCGTGCGACTGCAGGCACTCGACGTCGCGGCCGAGCGGAAAGAGCAGGTTGCCGCGCAGGTGGTGCAGCCGCGAGAGCTCGAGCGGCGCGCCAGCGGCGAGCGGCTCGGCTTCGTCGAGCAGCGCGAGCCCTTCAGCGATGCGGTCGTTCAGCCGCATCGCCGACGCGAGCGCGATCAACGCGCGCGCGCGATCGCCGGGCGCCGCCGCCGCGGCGATCGCGTCGCGACAGGTGTCGATCGCATCGCTCGCGCGGCCGAGCTCGACCAGCGCGCGGCCGCGCGCCATCAGGAGCGCCAGCCGCGTCTCCGGCGCGCTCGCGAGCGCCAAGCCGCGATCGAGGAGAGCGAGCGCCGCCGGAAAGCGAAACTGGGCGATGCAGCGTTCGCCGGCGCCGAGATACGCCGCCGGCGCGCGGGGATCGTCGGCACGGTCGAGGTGCTCGGCCGCGAGCGGCTCGTCGCTGCGCGCGAACCACTCGGCGGCGCGCGCGTGCAGGCGCCGTCGGCGGGCGTGCAGCAGTGCCGCGTAGGCGCCGTCGCGGATGAGCGCGTGGCAGAACATGTACTCGCTGCCTTCCGGGCGGACGAGGAAGTGCTCGACCAGGACGGCACAGTCGTAGTCCGGCGACTCGAGCACGTGGCGCAGCGCATCGATCTGGAAGCGCTGGCCGAGCACGGCGGCGGCCTGCAGCGCTGCCTTGTCGGCGGCAGCGAGGCGGTCCATGCGCGAGTGGACGAGCGCCTGGATCGACCCGGGCAGGCTCGCCCGCGTCGCTTCGCCGACGTCGAGCAGGAGCTGCAGCAGGAAGAGCGGGTTCCCTTCGGCGCGCTCGACGCAGCTCGCGACGACGTCGGCCGCGACCGTCGACGCGAGCCCGGCGAGACGGCGTGCGTCGTCGCGTGCGAGCGGCGCGAGATCGAAGCCGAGCAGCGGCGCGCGGTGGAGCGAGGTGCGCCATGCGGTCGCCGTCGGATCGCCGGCAAAGCGCGTCGTCATGACGAGCACGAGCGGCAGCCGCGTCGCGAGCACCGCGATCGCCGCCAGGCGCTCGAGCGTCCAGGCGTCGGCCCAGTGGATGTCCTCGACGGTGACGAGGAGCGGCGCCGCCGTCGCGGCGTCGCTGGCGAGCGCGCAGAGCGCATCGATCGAGCCTCGTTCGCGCGCCGCGGTGCTCATCGCTGCCGCCAGCGTTCGCAACTCGCCGGGGGCGGCGACGTCGAGGAGATCGTGGAGGAAGAGGCGCTGCTCGGCGGCGAGCGAGCGCGCGGCGGCGAAGCGCTCGAGCGCGCCGAGGCGCGATGCGTCGTCGGCCGTCGCGTCGACGCCGAGCAGGCTGCGCGCGATGCTGCGCACAGCGTCGCGCCCGGTCTCCGAGCCGAAGTCGAGGACCGCGCCGGCATGGCAGGCGAAGCCGAGCGACGTCGCCACGGCCGCGAACTCCGAGACGAGGCGCGACTTGCCGACGCCCGGGTCGCCGCGGACGACGACGACTCGGCTGCGTCCGCGCGCGGCGCACGCCTCGGCGACGGCGCGAAACTCGCGCAGCTCCTCGTCGCGGCCGACCAGCGGTGCGGCGCCGGGTCCGGGCGCGGCGCGTTGGCCGAGAACCCGCACCGCCACGAGCGGCTGTTCCTTTCCCTTGACGCCCGCCGCTGGCGCGGTCTCGCCTTCGAACGCGTCGGCGACCTCGCGCCAGACCGATTCGCTGACCAGGATCTCGCCCGCCGCCGCGAGGCTGCGCAGCCGGGCAGCGGTGTTGACCGCGTCGCCGGTCAGCGCGAAGTCGCCGGCCCGGCCGTCGCTGCGCCGCGCAACGACGAGCCCGGAGTTGATGCCCGTGTGCATGCGCAAGGTGCGGGTCTGGCCGGCGAG
>JASLGD010000526.1 GCA_030150305.1 Caldimonas sp.
CGATCGAGTCGATGGTCGACGAGGCGATGCGCCGCTTCGAGGTTCGTGCCGCGCGCGTCGTCCACCGCGTCGGCGTCCTCGCGCCGCTGGCGCAGATCGTCCTCGTCGCCGTCGCCGCGGCGCACCGCGGGCAGGCGTTCCAGGCGTGCGAGTTCCTGATGGACTACCTGAAGACGCAGGCGCCGTTCTGGAAGAAGGAAGCCGGTCCCGAAGGCGTGCGCTGGGTCGATGCGCGCGTCACCGATGACGCCGCGCTCGAGCGCTGGGGAATCGCGGCCGGCAACGCTGCGCTGCCGGCCAAGGACTGAGCATGCCGTGGCTCGAGATCGGCGCCGTCTCGCTCGGAGCAGTCGTCGGCTCGCTCCTGCGCTGGCTCGCCGGGCTCTGGCTGAACGCGCGCTGGGCCGGCTTCCCGCTCGGCACGCTCTTCGTCAACTGCGTCGGCGGCCTGGCGATCGGCGCCGTCTTCTTCTGGCTCGAGCATTCGCCCAACGAATTGATGCGCCTGCTCATTGTCACCGGGCTGCTCGGCGGCTTCACGACCTTCTCGGCGTTCTCGGTCGAGTCCCTGATCCTGCTGCAGCGTGGCGAATTCCTGCTCGCCCTCGGCCACACGCTCGCCCACGTCGTCGGCGCGCTGACGTGCGCCGCGGTCGGCTTTCGCATCGCCCAGGCGGTCCTGATGCGTTGACGCGGCGGCGCGCTCCTGTCGGACTAGGCCTCCGGCTTGCCGCTTGAAAACCTCGCGCCGGCGCCCACCTGCGACGGCAACGGAGGATTTCGGACATGCGGATCGACAAGCTCACGACCACCTTCCAGGAGGCGCTCGCTGAAGCGCAGAGCCTGGCGGTGACGCGCGACAACCCGTACATCGAGCCCGTCCACGTCCTCGCGGCGATGCTCGCGCAGGCGGACGGGCCGAAGGCGCTGCTCGCGCGCGCCGGCATCAACGTCGCGCGACTGCAGAGCGCGCTCGAAGACGCGATGAAACGCCTGCCGCAGGTGCAGGGCGGCGAGCAGGTCCAGCCCGGTCGCGAGCTCGGCGCGCTGCTGCAAGCGGCCGAGAAGGAAGCGAGCAAGCGCGGCGACCAGTTCATCTCGAGCGAGATGTTCCTGATCGCGGTCGCCGACTCGAAGACGTCCGCGGGCGCGCTCATGAAGGAGTTCGGCGCCAACAGGAAGACGCTCGAGGCGACGATCGACGCCGTGCGCGGCGGCCAGAAGGTCGACAGCGCCGAGGCCGAAGGCCAGCGCGAGGCGCTGAAGAAGTACACCCTCGACCTCACCGAGCGCGCCCGCGCCGGCAAGCTCGACCCGGTGATCGGCCGCGACGACGAGATCCGCCGTGCGATCCAGGTCCTGCAGCGACGCACCAAGAACAACCCGGTGCTGATCGGCGAGCCGGGCGTCGGCAAGACGGCGATCGTCGAAGGCCTCGCGCAGCGCATCGTCGCCGGCGAGGTGCCCGATTCGCTCAAGGACAAGCGGGTGCTCGTCCTCGACATGGCGCTGCTCCTGGCTGGCGCGAAGTACCGCGGCGAGTTCGAGGAGCGGCTGAAGGGCGTGCTGAAGGAAGTCGCGCAGGACGCCGGCAAGACGATCGTCTTCATCGACGAGATCCACACGATGGTCGGCGCCGGCAAGGCCGAAGGCGCGATCGACGCCGGCAACATGCTCAAGCCCGCGCTGGCGCGCGGCGAGCTGCACTGCATCGGCGCGACGACGCTCGACGAGTACCGCAAGTACATCGAGAAGGACGCCGCGCTCGAGCGGCGCTTCCAGAAGATCCTCGTCGGCGAGCCGAGCGTCGAGGCGACGATCGCGATCCTGCGCGGCCTGCAGGAGAAGTACGAGGCGCACCACGGCGTGCAGATCACCGACCCGGCGATCGTCGCCGCGGCCGAGCTCTCGCACCGCTACATCACCGACCGCTTCCTCCCCGACAAGGCGATCGACCTGATCGACGAGGCGGCGTCCAAGATCAAGATCGAGATCGACTCCAAGCCGGAGGCGATGGACAAGCTCGACCGCCGCCTGATCCAGCTCAAGATCGAGCGCGAGGCGGTGAAGAAGGAGAAGGACGAGGCGTCGCAGCGCCGGCTCGCATTGATCGAGGAGGAGCTCGAGCGCCTGCAGCGCGAGTACAGCGACCTCGAGGAGATCTGGAAGGCCGAGAAGGCGCAGGCGCAGGGCTCGGCGCAGCTGCTCGAGGAAATCGACCGCACGCGCACGCAGATCGAGGAGCTCAAGAGGAAGGGCGCCTACGAGCAGGTCGCCAAGCTCCAGTACGAGACGCTGCCGAACCTCGAGCGCAGGCTCAAGGAAGCGCAGGTCAAGGAGCAGCAGAGCGGGGCGGGCAGGCCCCGGCTCGTTCGCGACGAGGTCGGCGCGGAAGAGATCGCCGAGGTCGTCGCGCGCGCGACCGGCATCCCGGTCTCGAAGCTGATGCAGGGCGAGCGCGACAAGCTGCTGCAGATGGAAGCCAAGCTGCACTAGCGGGTCGTGGGCCAGGACGAGGCCATCAAGGCCGTCGCCGACGCCATCCGGCGTTCGCGCGCCGGCCTGAGCGACCCCAACCGGCCGCTCGGCTCGTTCCTGTTCCTCGGCCCGACCGGCGTCGGCAAGACCGAGCTGTGCAAGGCGCTGGCCAGCTTCCTGTTCGACAGCGAGGACCACATGATCCGCGTCGACATGAGCGAGTTCATGGAGAAGCACTCCGTGAGCCGCCTCATCGGCGCGCCGCCGGGCTACGTCGGCTACGAGGAGGGCGGCACGCTCACCGAGGCCGTGCGCCGCAAGCCCTACAGCGTGCTGCTGCT
>JASLGD010000575.1 GCA_030150305.1 Caldimonas sp.
CTCGCGAACGCGCTGCTCGCGACGGCGCTCGCCCTCGCGATCACCGTCGCGCTGGTTCGCGTGATCGGCGCGCGACGCGCCCGCATCGCCGCGCAAGTGCTCGGCGCGCTCGTCGGCGCCGGGGTGTTCCTGGCGACCCAAGCGGGCAGATTCATCGCCCCGGGCCGGTTCGGCCAGTGGCTCGTGACGTGGTATGTCGAGGCGAACCGGCGCGGATCGCAGGTTCGCGACGAGCTGCTGTGGCTGCCGGCGCGCGCGCTGCTCGGCGAGCCGTTCGCGCTCGTCCTGCTCGGCGGCCTCGGCATCGTCGGGTTCGCCGTCGTCGTGGCGATGCTGGAACGGCGCTTCCTCGCCGGCACGCAGGAGACGATGACGGCGCCGGAGAGACCGCGGCGGACGATGGCGCCGACGCGGTTTCGCGGCGGCCTCTGGCGCACCGTGCTCGTCAAGGAGTGGAGGCTGATCGCGCGCGACCCGCGGCTGATCGCGAAGACGCTGCTGCAGGCGATCTACATCCTGCCGATCGCGTTCCTCTGGCTGCGCAACGATTCGCCGCGATCGGCGCTGGCACCCGCGCTCGTGCTGCTCGCCTCGACGCTCGCGTCGGGCCTCGTCTGGCTGACGGTCGCCGCCGAAGACGCCCCGGAGCTGCTCGCGTCGGCGCCCGTCGACCGCGGCCTTCTGCGCCGCGCCAAGCTCGTGGCGGGCCTCGTCCCGGTCTGGCTGCTGATGCTGCCGCTGGCGCTGGCGCTGGCACGCTTCGATGCGCGCGGAGCGGCGATCTTCGTCGTCTGCGTCGGCGGCGCGACGGCCTGCGCCGCGAGCATCCACATCGCGCTGCCGCGGCCGGGACGACGACGCGATCTGCTGCGCCGCGGCCAGGGCGACGTCGCCGCCGGCATCTTCGAGCTCGCGACGCTCGCCGGATGGACGACGACGACGTGGCTGCTGCTGGAGGCGCCGTTGTTCGCGCCCCTGAGCGCGATCGTCGCGCTCGGCGCGCCGCTCGCAGCGTGGCGCTGGGGGCGGCAGCGGCGAAGCGAATCCAGCGCCGTCTGAACGCCCACGCTTGAGCGCGACCCGCAGCGGCCGGTCTTCGCGCGCGCAGCGACCGATCTTCCCGTGCGCAGCGGCGATCTTCGCGCGCGCAGGGGCGATCTTCGCGCGCGCAGCGGCGATCTTCGCGCGCAGGCGCGACTCAGGGCGTCGCGCCGCCGTTGGTCGGGTAGCCGGCCTCGCGCCAGGCCTTCATGCCGCCGTCGAGCGCGACGGCGCGCTGGAAGCCCATCGCGCGCAGCGTCGCCGCGGCGAGCGTCGAGATGCGGCCGAAGTCGCAGCACGTCACGATGCGCGCGGTCGGATCGGGCAGCTCCTTGTCGACGCGCAGCTCGAGCTGGCCGCGCGGCAGCAGCCGCGCGCCCGGGATGTGGCCGGCGTCGTAGGCGTCCTTCTCGCGCACGTCGAGCACGATCAGGTCGCCGGCGCCGGCGTCGACGCGGCGGCGCAGCTCGGCCATGCTCATGAACGGCACGATCGCCGCCGCCTCGGCGAGCATCTCGTCGACGGTCTTGCCGCCGCTCATGTTCGTTCGCAGCGCTTCGGTCAGGTGCGTCGGCATCGACAGGTTGAGGCTGTTCATCATCGCGACGAACGCACCACGGTCGCGCTCCTGCAGGCGCGGATTGCTCTCGAGCTCGGCTCCGATCGTCGAGTGGCTGCGCCCCTTGTAGTCGTGCGCGGGATAGACGAGCAGCGCCGGGTCGAGCGCAAGCAGTTTGCCGAACAGGCTGTCGTAGAGCGCCTCGGGATCTCCGGTCGGCAGGTCGGTGCGGCCGGTGCCCCCGATCAGCAGCGTGTCGCCGGTGAAGACGCGGTCGTCGCCGACGAGGCACATCGAGTCGGCGGTGTGGCCCGGCGTGTGCAGCACCTGCAGCCGCAGCTTGCCGATCACGATCGACTCGCCGTCGTCGACGCGCATCGCGATGCCGGGCGCGGGACTCTTGCGATGCATCACCGTCAGCGCGCCGAGCCGCTCGGCGATGCGGCGCGACGCCGAGAAGTGGTCGGCGTGCGTGTGGGTGTCGATGACGAAGCGGACGCGCAGGCCGTCGCGCGCCGCGAGCGCGAGGTAGCGGTCGAACTGGTGGACCTCGGGGTCGATCAGCGCCGCGGCGCAGGTGTCGGCGCAGCCGACGAGATACGACTGGCATCCGCCGGTGGCGACCTGCTCGAAGATCATGATGCGATCACCTCCTGCGGCAGCGGCGCGCGGCTCCGCTCTCGCGGCAGGATTGTGGCCGACCTTGACACGGGTCCCGCGCTTTCCGTAACGTGCAGTCGCGAATTCGCGGCGGAGTACTGCATGCGCATGCCCCATCGGACGGACCGGCCGGTGCGAAACCGTTGAGCTCCGCAGCCGGCGACGCGGCCGGACCCGGCCGCCCGAAGAACGTGTTCATCAGTTATCGCCGCGACGATAACGCGATGACCGTCGCCGTCCTGAAGAAGGCACTCAGCGATCGGCCCGACATCGCGAACGTCTTTCGCGACATCGACAACATCGACTACGGCGACGATTTCGTCTCCGTGATCGACCGCGCGTTGAACGAGGCCGACGTCGTCCTCGTGGTCATCGGCCCGCGCTGGGTCGACACGCTGAAGGCGCGGCTCGGCGGCACCGACTGGGTCCGTCACGAGGTCGCCGAGGCACTTCGCTTGCGGGCAGCGGCGATGGCCGATCCCGCGCGTGCAGCGACGCGGCTGCACGTCGTTCCGGTGCTCATCGCGGGCGCCGCGCCGCCGCCCGAGGGCGTGTTGCCGCAGGAGGTCGCGACGCTGCCGCGGCTGAGCATGCTCACGTTCGACGAGCGTTCGGAGCAGGCGAGCATCAACACCTTGCTC
>JASLGD010000089.1 GCA_030150305.1 Caldimonas sp.
GCAGGTGCCGTCGTCTGCTCGATGTGCAAAGTGCCACCGGGGCGGAGGATGAGTGATGCCTTCATCACCACCCTCGAGGAGGCGCCTCAACACCACCTCGACAACCGAGGAAACCGGATGACATCGCACCTCAGCTACCTCATCGCCCAGCATAGACAGGCCGAGTTCGTCTCTCGCGCCGACCGAGCCCGGCTTGCCAGCGAAGCGCGCTTAGCGCGGTCGGGATCGGCACCGCGTTGGGACCGTGCGCAATCCGGCGGCCGATCCCCTGCGCTTGCGTCGGCGACGCTGCCCGAGTGCTCATGAGCGCCACATACCAGCCTGCGGGCGCACCGCTCACAGCGTGTCTGCTCGGGCTCAACCCGAACCCTGCCGTACGACCGCGCTATGCGCGGTAGAGAGGAACCATGTCGTGACTACCCCCGCCACATATCGGCAACTGGATCAGCGGACCGCAGACGGTCTGGCGGTTACGCTCGAATGGAACCCCGCGACCGACGCGCTGCGCATCGTAGTCGTGGATCGCGCCAGCGAAGCTGTCACCTTTCCGGTGCGCGCCGCGGACGCATCCGCTGCGTTCGTCCACCCCTTCATCTACGCCGGACGCGCGGTCTGCGAGATCGCGTGATGCCGCGCCGGACACGTACCGTGCCGCGCCCTCACAGCGTCTCGCTGCTCGCGCTCAATCCGGTGGCCGCATCTCGCCACACCTCCGACCCAGACCTGGGTGGTGGCGCTCGTCTCGTACCAGCGACTCGAGAGGAGAGACCCATCAGCAGCACGACGGCCGAGGAGGTCGAACGATGACCGTAGTGACCGACACAACCCGCAACGGCGTGAACACCGCGAATATGTTCGCCACGCTGGATCTGATCAAGGACCAGCCCGAGCTGGCGAAGTTCCAGTTCCGCGCCAGCAATCGCTGGATCGACGGGTCGCATAACCGCTCAACCGTCAAGGGCTTTTATGCCGCGGGCGGCGAGGACACGACTCGCAGCCAAGAGTTCGTGATCGACGCCGGAGAGCCGGCGATCCTACTCGGCAGCGACACCGGCCCCAACCCGGCCGAGCACCTGCTCCACGCGCTCGCCGCCTGCCTGACGACAACGATCGTCTACGTGGCTGCAGCGCGCAAGGTCGAGCTCGCGTCCGTCGAGTCGACGCTCACGGGTGACATGGACGTGCGCGGCGCGCTCGGCGTCGACGACGGCCCCCGCAACGGGTTCGAGCGGATCGGCGTGTCGTTCCGCGTGACAGGCGACGCGCCGGAGGCCAAGCTCCGCGAGATCGTGGAACGTGCCCAGAAGCGCTCTGCCGTCTACGACATGGTCACGAACGGCGTGCCCGTCACCGTCGAGATGACGAGCGACTAACGCCGACATGCAACCCCGTGGCCGGGGCCGCGCTCCGGCCACGGATGCATGACAGCAGAAAAGAGATATCAGCATGCCAATTGAACTCACAGCCCACACCGACCGCGGCGCCCGTCTCGTGGCGATCGCCGAGGACCTCTCCCAAATGCTGGCCGCGCGCGCGGCGGAGCATGACCGCGACGGCAGTTATCCGTTCGAGGCGATCGACGCGCTCAAGGCTGCCGGCTACTTCGCAGCGCCCATCCCGACCGAGCTCGGTGGGCTTGGCGTCTCCTCCGCGCATGACCTCGTCGTCGCGTCAAGCCGCCTGGCGCGCGGCGATGCCTCCATCGCAATCGGTGTCAACATGCACCTTGTCGCAGTTCACAACATGGAGCGCCGCCGCCAGGTTGCCGTCGCGGCAGGCGCGGAGCGTCGCGCTCGCGGCTTCGCCTCGTCGCTTCAGCAGATCGCCCGCGACGGAGTCGTGCTGGCGGCCGCGATCAGCGAACGTGGCCAGGACCTCACGCGGCCGGGCACAGTTGCCACGCGCACCGAGTCCGGCTGGCGGATCGACGGCCGCAAGATCTTCTGCACCATGTCCCCTGCTGCCACCGATCTGTACGTCGCTGTCGGCTACTCCGACAGCGACGGCATCGAGCGCTACGCGTACGCGATGGTTCCGCCCGGTTCGTGCGGTGTCGTCGTACACGATGACTGGGACGCGCTCGGGATGCGCGCCTCCGGCAGCAACTCGATCTCGCTGCGGGGCGTCGAGCTACCCGAGTCCGGGGTACGAGGCGGCTTTCGCGCCGGCGACTCGGTGCCGTACATGGAGCGCAACCTGCTCGCCGGTTTGTTTCACGCTGCAGCCTCGCTCGGCATCGCCGAGTCAGCAGAAGCCGTCGCTCGCCGCGGCATCGCCGGGCGAATCAACGGCGATGCGCGACCGCGCATGCAGGTGGCCGACAACGCCGTCGACCTCGCCGCCGCGCGCGGTGTCCTGTCGCGTGTAGCTGCGCTGATTGACGAGCACCGCGCTGCGAACCCGACGTCCGACGGCACCGCCGAGGAGCTTGGGGCGCTGTTCGCGGAGACGCAGGCCGCCAAGGCGTTCGTCAACGACGCGGCCGCCCGGATCGTGGACCGCGCGCTCGCCCTCTCAGGCGGAGCCGGCTACCTCAACGGCAGCCCGCTGGCCCGCGCCTACCGCGATGTCAAAGCCGGCTCCTTCATGCACCCCCTCGGCGCCAACCGCGCCTACGAACACCTCGCCCACGTCGCGCTAGGCGAAGAGACACCCCTCCCCTAAAGATGCAACTCGCAGCCCCAGCCAACTCCGCGCCCACCCGCGACGCCCGCGCGTTCCGCGAT
>JASLGD010000134.1 GCA_030150305.1 Caldimonas sp.
GAAGGAGTTCAGCTCACGCTGGCAGGGTTGCACCCTCCCCGCTTCGCGCCCCTCCCGCCAAGCGGACGCGTTCGGCGTCCCTTCGTCGAGGCGGGTGTTTGTCGTAGCCCTTGCACTGCTCCTCGGGATCGGAACGGCGCCCGTGCGCGCTGCCGACTGGGTCATCGTTCCCGGCAAACGCGTCGGGCCGATCGATGCCGAGTCGAGCGAAGCGAAGCTGGTCGAGCTGTTCGGCCGCGGCAACGTGGCGAGCGAATCGTTCGAGGTCGAGCCGGGCGTCGCCATGCCGGCGACCGTCGTGTTCGCGAGCGACCCGAGCCGCCGCGCGATCGTGCTTTGGCCGGACGAGAAGCGCAGCGGTCCGGAGTCGGTGCTGATCCGCGGCGAGCGCACGGTCTGGCGCACCGACAAGGGCATCACGCTCGGCACGCCGCTCGCGACGCTGCGGCGCATCAACGGCAAGCCGCTGACGCTGATCGGCTTCGGCTCCGACGTCGGCGGCACCGTGCTCGACAACGGCGGCGGCGCGCTCACCGAGCTCGGCGCTCCCGTGAAGGGCGAGCGCACCGGCCGCACGCTCGTGCTGCGCGTCGAGCCCGACCCGTCGCAGCGCGACTCGCCCGCCTACCAGCAGGCGCTCGGCGACGTCGAGCTCTCGTCCGAGAGCGACGCGATGCGCGCGCTCAATCCGCGCGTCTTCTCGCTGATGGTCGACATCGCGGCGAAGTAGCGCGACGGGCGTGCCGCGCGCCGCGCCTATGATCGTTCGATGTCCGCCACGCTCGCCGGCCAGCTCGTCGTCGCGATCTCGTCGCGCGCCCTGTTCGACTTCGAGGAGGAGAACGAGCACTTCGAGGCGAACGACGACCGCGCCTACATGCAGCTGCAGCTCGAGCGCATCGACACGGTCGCCAAGCCCGGCGTCGCGTTCTCGCTCGTCGAAAAGCTGCTCGCCTTCAACGACGCCAGCACGCAGCGGGTCGAGGTCGTCATCCTGTCGCGCAACGACCCGGTCTCGGGGATGCGCGTGTTCCGCTCGGCGCAGTCGTACGGGATGCCCATCCAGCGCGGCGTCTTCACCCGCGGCGGCACGCCGTGGCGCTACCTGAAGCCGCTGGCGGCGAACCTGTTCCTCTCGGCCAACGAGATCGACGTCCGCTCGGCGCTCGAGGCCGGCGTGCCGGCGGCGCGCGTCTTCCCGCGCTCGGCGCGGGCGTCCGACGCGCATCCGCACGAGGTGCGGATCGCCTTCGACGGCGACGCGGTCCTCTTCTCCGACGAGGCCGAGCGGGTCTACCAGGAAAGCGGGCTCGACGCGTTCCAGGCGCACGAACGCGAGCAGGCGGAGACGCCGCTCGCCGCCGGGCCGTTCCAGCCGCTCCTGCTCGCGCTGCACCGGCTGCAGCGCGAGCCGGCGCACGACATGCGCATCCGCACCGCGCTCGTCACCGCGCGCAGCGCGCCGGCGCACGAGCGCGCGATCCGCACTCTGATGGACTGGAAGGTCGAGATCGACGAGGCGATGTTCCTCGGCGGCCTCAGCAAGGGCGAATTCCTGCGCGAGTTCGAGCCCGACTTCTTCTTCGACGACCAGACCGGCCACATCGAGAACGCGTCGCTGCACGTGCCGTCGGGCCACGTCGCCGCCGGCGTTCGCAATCGCTGATCGACGACGGCCATGCCGCGTCAGCGGCGACCGAGGCACGCAGCACCGCGGCGGCGGAGCCAGAGGGACGCAGCAGCGTCGCCCGAGGCGGGCGCGGCGCTGAGTGGATGGGTCGCGCCAGCGCGACCACATGGTCGGGGCGCGCCAGCGCGACCACATGGCGAGCCTTGACCAAACAAGTGTTTGTCTGTCCAATGCGCCGATGTGCGCCGCCCTCGCCGCTTCCGCGACCGCCCGCAGCCCGGCGCGGCGCGCAACCAGCCGCCTGCCGCACCTGCTCGCCGCCGCGGCGCGCGCGTTCGCCGAGCGCGGCTTCGCGGCGGCGTCGGTGCGCGACATCGTCGAGCCCGTCGGCATGCTTCCCGGCTCGCTCTACTGCCACTTCGCGACCAAGGAGGCGCTGCTCGCCGCCGTCTACCGCGAGGGCGTCGAACGGATCGGCGCTGCCGTCGACGCCGCCGTCGCTCCGCTCGCCGACCCGTGGCAGCGGCTCGAGGCGGCGTGCGTCGCGCACCTGACATCGCTGCTCGACCAGACGGACTATTCGCAGGTCGTCATCCGCGTCCGCCCGAGCGACGCGCCGGCCGCGGCGGCGGAGCTGATCGCGCTGCGCGACGCCTACGAGAAGCGCTTCGCCCGCCTCGTCGCTGCGCTGCCGCTCGCGCGCCGCACCGACCGCTCGATGCTGCGCCTGCTCTTGGTCGGCGCGCTCAACTGGAGCCAGACGTGGTATCGCGAAGACGGCGGCGCGACGCCGGCGCAGATCGCGCGCCGCTTCGTCGCCGTCGTCAAGTCGAGCCTCGCGGCGTAGCGGGTGGCAACGCACCCGCAGAAGGAGCACGCATGAACGATCCCGCAGCGCCCGCGTTTCGTCCGCGCGTGCTCGTCACCAAGATCGGCCTCGACGGCCACGACCGCGGCAGCCGCATCGTCGCCGCGGCGTGCCGCGACGCCGGCATGGAGGTGATCTACACGCCGCCGTGGCAGAGCGTCCCGGCCGTCGTCAAGCTCGCGCTCGAGGAGGACGTCGACGTCATCGGCATCTCGTCGCTCGCGACCGACCACCTGATCGTGCCCAAGCTGATGGCCGCGCTCGCCGACGCCGGGCTCGGCGACGTGCGGGTCGTCGTCGGCGGCATCGTCCCCGCGAACGAGGAGGCGGCGCTCGTCGCGAGCGGCGTGCGTGCGGTCTTCCACCCGGGCAGCACGATCGACGAGATCACGGCGCGGATCCGCGACTACGCCGACGAGACGCGGCGCGCGCGCGCCGCGAGCGAGGACGCGCGGTGAACGCGCCGGCGGACCGGCCCGTCACCGACGCCGCCGGCGCGCACGAGCGCTGGCAGCGCGAGTACCGCGCCGGCGTCGGCGACGAACGCGAGATCGCGAACGTCTCCGGCATCCCGATCGCGCCGCTCTACACCGCCGCCGACCGGCCGCCCGGCCGCGACGCCACGCTCGGCCATCCCGGCCAGCCCGACTACACGCGCGGCATCTACGCGACGATGCACCGCGGCCGCACCTGGACGCAGCGCCAGCTCGTCGGCCTCGGCACGCCGGCCGACTACAACGCGCGCTTGCTCGAGCTGCTCGATCGCGGCGCGACCGCGGTCTCGCTGATCCCGTGCAACTCGGTCTACCGCGGCCTCGACATGACGTCGGTCGACCTCGAGCTGCTCGGCACTTGCGGCACCGTCGTCGACGACGCCGACCACATGGCGCGCTGCCTCGAAGGCGTCGACCTCGCGGGCGTCTCGTGCGCGCTCAACGACCCGTCGCCGTTCACGCTGCTCGCGTTCATGCTCGTCGCCGCCGAGCGGCGCGGCGTCGACTGGAAGCAGATCACCGGAACCTCGAACCAGAGCGACTACCTCTCGCACTTCGTCGCCAACCACATGTTCTACCGGCTCGCGCTGCCGGGCGCGCGGCGCGTGCTGATGGACCACATCGCGTGGTGCCGCGTCCACGTGCCGAAGTGGAACCCGATGTCGGTCGTCGGCCAGCACATGCAGCAGGCTGGCGCGACGCCCGCCGAGGCGATGGCGTTCACGCTTTCGACCGCGGTGCAGAACGCCGAGGACTGCATCGCGCGCGGCATGGACCCCGACGAGTTCCTGGCGCGCTTCACGTTCTTCTTCGACATCTCGATGTCGTTCTTCGAGGAGATCGCCAAGTTCCGCGCCGGCAGGCGCATCTGGGCGCGGCTCGCGCGCGAGCGCCTCGGCGCCAGGGACGAGCGCTCGTGGCGATTCAAGTTCCACGCGCAGACGTCGGGGGTCGACCTGACGCGCCAGCAGCCGCTCAACAACATCGCGCGCGTCACCGCGCAGGCGATGGCGGGAATCTTCGGCGGGCTGCAGTCGCTGCACACCGACGCCTACGACGAGGCGTACGCGACGCCGAGCGAGGCCGGCGCGCGGATCGCGATCGCGACCCAGAACATCCTGCGCGAGGAAGCGCGCCTCACCGATGTCATCGATCCGCTCGGCGGCTCGTACTACGTCGAGTCGCTGACCGACGCGATGGAGGAGAAGATCGTTTCGATCATGCGCATCGTCGACGACGCCGGCGGCATGTACAAGGCGGTCGAGTCCGGCCTCGTGCAGCGGATGATCGGCGCCTCGGCGATGCGCTTCCAGCAGCGCATCGAGTCGGGCGAGCAGGTCGTCGTCGGCGTCAACAAGTACCGTGCCGACGCCGAGTTCGAGCAGCCGCCGGTCGAGCGCCCCGATCGCGCGGCGATGCAGCGGCTTCTCGACGACTTCGTCGCCGCGCAGGCGAAGCGGCCGGCGGCGGCGGTCGCGTCCGCGCTCGACGGCCTGACGCGCGCCGCCGAGCGCAGCGACGGCAACGTCTTCGCCGCCGTCGTCGACGCCGCGCGCGCGGGCTGCAGCAACGAGGAGATCTGCTCGCGGCTGCGCCGCGATCTCGGCTTCGGGCAGCCGCTGGTGATCGTGTGACCGGCACTTCCGTCGTCGTGAGCGAAGCGAAGGACCTCCTCGTGCGAAGTCGAGATCCTTGGCTGCGCTCAGGATGACGAATGCCGCGGCGCTCGCCGACCGTGCGGTCGCCGGCGACCGCCGCGCGCTCGCGCGCCTGCTGACGCTGGTCGACGACGACGACGCCGGCGCCCGCGCCGCGGTCGCGCGATTGCGCGAGCGCACGGGGCGCGCCTGGGTCGTCGGCGTCACCGGAGTTCCCGGCAGCGGCAAATCGACGCTCGTCGACGCGCTGCTCGGCGCCTGGCTCGCCGAGGGGCTGACGGTCGCGGTCGTCGCGATCGATCCGTCGAGCCCGGTGAGCGGCGGCGCCGTGCTCGGCGACCGCATCCGCATGGCCGCGAACGCCGCCGACGAGCGCGTCTTCATCCGCTCGTTCTCCGCGCGCGGCGAGCTCGGCGGCCTCTCGCGCGCTGCGCGCGCCGCCGTCGATTGCTTCGACGCGTGCGGGTTCGATCGCATCGTCGTCGAGACCGTCGGCACCGGCCAGTCGGAGACCGCGATCGTCGACCTCGCCGACACCCGCGTCGTCGTCTGTCCGCCGGGGCTCGGCGACGACGTGCAGGCGATCAAGGCCGGAACGCTCGAGATCGCCGACGTGCTCGCGGTCAGCAAGGGCGATCTGCCGCTGGCGGCGCAGACCGCGCGCGAGCTGCGCGACATGCTGATGCTGCGGCCGCGCGCGGAAGGCGAGTGGCGGCCGCAGGCGATCGTCGTCTGCGCGCGCGACGGCTCGGGGATCGACGACCTGCGCGCGGCGATGGCGGCACACTGCGCCGCGTTCGGCGTCGGCCGACGCAGGAGCGCGACTCCATCCGCGGTGTCCGAC
>JASLGD010000155.1 GCA_030150305.1 Caldimonas sp.
TGCGCACCGTCGCCGACGGCGACTCGCTCTTCAGCACGCCGATCTTCTTGCTCAGCTGCGCAGCCTCGCTCTCGAGCCGGAACAGGCGCGCCGAGATCGCGCCGACCTGCTCGAGCGTGAACGGAACCGCCAACGTGTCGGCGGGCGCCGCGGCCGCCGCGCCCGTCGGCGTCGGCATCGACCGCACCGCGAGCTCTGCGACCCAGTAGCCGACCGCGCCGCCCGATGCGAGCAGGGCCAGCGCAGCAAGTCCCATCACTGCGATCAGCGGCCGCACCGACAGCGTCCGCACCCGCGACCGGCTCGTCGCGCCGGTGGCAATCATCACGAAGGCCATGCCCTCTCTCCCGAACCGTACCGCGACGGCGGACCGTCGCAGGCGGTGGCCAGCGGCGCACCGATGCGAACCATCGTACGGGTCGAGGCAGCGTTCGTGGCGCTCGTTCGCTGCAACGGATTGTTCGGCGCGAAAACCTTGGCGCAAGTTCACGATCGCCGCCGCCGGCGTGTGTCGAGAGGTAGCCGATGGCAAGCGGATGACGCGCAAGCGCGATCAGATCCGCGTGCGGTCGCCGAGGTCGGCACGGCGCGCAGCGCACGCCGACCCACGGGTCCGAGCGTCGATGACGCCCGGCCCCGCGAACGCGGGTACCAGCCGTGTCAATCGTGACAGGATGTGTTGCGCATCGGCCAGATCGGCACGATCATCGGCGCTCGAACGACAACGAGACAACGACAGCGCGGCGACCGGCGCGGGCCGGTGCGTCGCTGGACGCGAAAGGCTCTGCTGCCGATGAACAACCTCGATCCCGCGACCTGGCGCAGCCGCTGCGCGCTGCGCATCGCCGAGCTCGACCAGGACATTCCCCGGATGGAGGCCGAGCGCCTCGCCAAGGACATCCACGCATTCGAGCGAACGCGCGCGATGACTCCCGAAGCAGCCGCCGAGTTCGTCTCGGTCGAGATGGCGCGGCCCGACCGGGCGCCGTTCGAGCGGCGCGCGCAGTCGCGCGACCAACCGCGCGAGCTCGCGCGCGGCGCTGGCTAGGCCCGCCGGCGCCGCTGCGGCGGCACGCCTCTTCGGCTGCATCGCGCAGCTCGCGCTTGCTGCGGGCGCGGCGAGCGCGGCGTGTCCGCCCGCGGCGGCGGACCGCGCCGCCCTCGAGGCGCTCGCCAAGGTCGAGTGGAAGCTCGACGACGACGGCCGACGGCAGCGACTCGCGGTCGAGCTGCTCGACTGTCTCGCGAGCGCCGATCCGACGCTGCGCGACGAATTCGCCTTCGCCGCGCTGCAGCGCTGGGCACGTGCTCGCCAGCTCGCTCCGGCGACGCTGCAGACGATGCGCGCGACGCTCGTCGCTCGCCTCGCCGCCGACGACCCGGGCGGCTTCGCGCGGCCGTTCGCCGCGCTCGCGCTCGCCGAGGTCGTTCGCGCCGATCGCATCGCGCCGTTCCTCGGCGCCGACGAGCGCGCCGCGCTCGTGCGCGCGGCGACCGCGTACCTGGCGAGCGTGCGCGACTACCGTGGCTTCGACGAGCGCGACGGCTGGCGCCACGGCGTCGCGCACGGCGCCGACCTGATGCTGCAGCTCGCGGTCCATCCGGCGCTCGATCGCGGCCAGCTCGACGCGCTGCTCGCCGCCATCGCGACGCAGGTCCTGCCGGCCGGCCACTTCTACATCTACGGCGAAGGCGACCGCCTGATGGCGCCGGTGTTCTACATCGGTCGCCGCGACGCGCTCGGCGCCGACGAGTGGAGCGTATGGTTCGCCGCGCTCGCGGCGCGCGTGCCGCGCGGCGCGGCGACGACGCAGGCGGCGCTCGCTGCGCGCCACGACCTGGCGGCGTTCCTGCTGCCGCTCTATGCGTCGCTGCGCGAGCAGGGCACGCCGGAGATGCAGGCACGCATGCTGCCGGGCGTGACCGCGGCGCTGCACACGCTCGACTGATCGCGGCGCGGCGCCGCGAGAGCGTCAGGGCAGCCGCGCTGCGCTCTGCAGCATCCGCATCATCAGGTACAGGCGAGGCGCGATCGAGTCGACCTCGATGTATTCGTCGCGCGCGTGGTACCCGGCGCCGGCGAGGCCGAAGCTCTCGATCACGATCGGCTTGCCGGACTGCGCGGCGTAGCCGGCGTCGGTCGCGCCGCCGACCATCGGGGTCAGCGTCAGCTCGCGGCCGTCGAGCTCGGCGTAGATCGCCTGGCCCTGCTTCGCGAACGCGCGCGAGCGCTCGTCGGCGACGTACGGCGGACGGCCGACCTGCAGCGCTACCGTCGTCCGAGTCTCGGGGACGAGGCTTCCGGCATTCACCTTCTGCTGCAGCGCGGCGATCAGCTTCTCGGCCGCACCCGGCGCGGTCAGACGAACGTCGGCGCGCGCCGTCGCCTTCTCCGGGATCTGGTTCGAGACGATGCCTGCCTGCGCCATCGTCCAGTTCAGCTGCGCGCCGGCGATGCCCTTGGCGATGTCGCGCGTCTGCTGCAGTTGGTACGCGAGCTCGATCAGCGCATTGCGGCCGAGCTCCGGTGCCGCGCCTGCATGCGACGAGCGGCCGACGACTTCCATCGTCACCGTCGCAGTTCCCGCGGCGCCGAGCAGCAGCCCTTCGGTGCGCGCGACCGCCTTCGCGCTCGTCGGCTCGCACGAGAAGACGACGTCGTGCTCGCTCGCGAGGCGCGCGATCGTCGCGCCCGAGCCGCCCGAGCCGATCTCCTCGTCCTGGTTGAAGAGCACCGTCAGCTGCGCGTAGTCGCGCCAGCCGGCGTCCCTGAGGATCGCGAGCGAGTGCAGGATCACCGCGATGCCGCCCTTGTCGTCGGCGATGCCCGGCCCGTAGAGCTTGTTGCCGTCGCGGTGGTAAGGCTGCGACGCGAGAGTTCCCGTCGGGTAGACGGTGTCCATGTGGGCGATCAGCATCAGCTTCTTCGTTCCGGCGCCGGTGAGCGTGCCGCGCACCATCGTGCCGTGGCCGCCCGCGCCGTCGATCCGCTCGGTGCGCG
>JASLGD010000221.1 GCA_030150305.1 Caldimonas sp.
CTCGCCGGCCGGATCGCGCAAGGCCTCGGCAACGCCCTCGTCGCGCCGGTCATCGCGTACGTTCCCGAAGGCAGCATCGAGCCGCCCGCGGGGCACATGCGCTTCCCCGGAACGATCAGCATCCCCGAGGGCGCGTTCGAGGCGACGCTGGAAGGCGCGGCGCGCAGCCTTCGACGCGCCGGCTTTCGCGACATCGTCCTCATCGGCGACCACGGCGGCTACCAGAAGAGCCTGGCGAAGGTCGCCGGCAAGCTCGACCGCGAGTGGGCGAGCTCGGCGGTGCGCGTCCACGCCGTCGAGGAGTACTACCGCGCCGCCGATCGCGAGTTCGCCGCGCTGCTGAAGAAGCAGGGCTTCGGCGACGGCGAGATCGGCGTCCACGCCGGGCTCGCCGACACGTCGCTCGCGCTCGCCGCCGATGCGCAGCTCGTGCGCGCCGACCGCCTGCACGACGGCAGCGCGCTCGGCGCCGCCGACGGCGTCAACGGCGACCCGCGGCGAGCGACCGCGGCGCTCGGCAACGCCGGCCTCGACCTCATCGTCGCGCGCACGCGCGACGCCATCGCGCGCGAGGTCGCGCGCCGTTGACGACGCGTCGTCCGAACGGCGCCAGCGACGTTGACGAGAACGCCGCGCATTTCATGGAGATCCGCCTCTTGATTCCGACGACGACCCCCACGCTTCGCCGCGCCTCGGCCGCGGCGTGCTTCGCGCTCGCCGCCCTGGGCGCCGCCGCGCAGCCGGCATCGCGGCCGGCGACGTCGGCGCAGCCGGGCGCAGCTGCCGCATCGGCCGGTGCAGCCGCGGCCGGTGCCGTCGCGACGGTGCCGGGCATGCCGCCCGTCATCGACCGCAACAACCTCTACAGCGAGACGACGCAGGGCAAGCTCAGCGACGTCGCCAAGGGCGCGCTCGCGCGCGTCTACGTTCCGCACCTGCAGTCGAACGACGTCTGGGTGATCGACCCGGCGACGCTCAAGGTCGTCGACAAGTTCCGCGTCGGCCTCAATCCGCAGCACGTCGTGCCGTCGTGGGACCTGAAGACGCTCTGGGTCGCCAACAACGCCGAGAACACGACCAAGGGGAGCCTGACGCCGATCGATCCGACGACGGGCAAGCCCGGCAAGCCGATCGCCGTCGACGATCCGTACAACATGTACTTCACTCCCGACGGCAAGGAGGCGATCGTCGTCGCCGAGGCGTACAAGCGGCTCGACTTCCGCGACCCGCAGACGATGGCGCTGAAGTCGTCGCTGCCGACGCCCGAGTGCGCGGGCATCAACCACGCCGACTTCTCGATCGACGGGCGCTTCGCGATCTTCACGTGCGAGTTCGACGGCATGCTCGCGAAGATCGACCTCGTCGACCGCAAGGTGCTCGGCTACCTCAAGCTCTCGAAGGGCAGGATGCCGCAGGACATCCGCGTCTCGCCCGACGGCTCGACCTTCTACGTCGCCGACATGATGGCCGACGGCGTCTTCGTCGTCGACGGCGCGACGTTCAAGGAAGTCGGCTTCGTGCAGACCGGCAAGGGCACGCACGGCCTCTACCCGAGCCGCGACGGCACCAAGCTCTACATCGCCAACCGCGGCTCGAACAAGATCCACGGTCCGTCGCACGGCATGGGCAGCGTCTCGGTGCTCGACTTCGCGACGAGGAAGGTCGAGGCGAACTGGCCGATCCCGGGCGGCGGCAGCCCCGACATGGGCAACGTCAGCGCCGACGGCAAGCAGCTGTGGCTCTCGGGCCGCTACGACAACGTCGTCTACGTCTTCGACACGACGACAGGCGCGGTGACGAAGATCCCGGTCGGCAAGGAGCCGCACGGCCTCGCGGTGTGGCCGCAGCCGGGCCGCTATTCGCTCGGCCACACCGGCAACATGCGCTGACCCCGGTCATCCCGAGCGAAGCGAAGGATCTCGGCCGCCGAGATCCTTCATTGCGTTTCGGCTGGCGTCTGCGCGAGCGCGGCGATCGCCGCGTCGACGCCTCCCGTCGCCGCGATCCCCTGCGTCCGCAGCGCCGCCTCGACGCCGGCGAGCGCGCCGAGGACCATCGCCTCGTTGACGTCGCCGAGATGGCCGATGCGAAAGACGCGGCCGGCGAGCGGCCCGAGCCCACCCGCGATCGCGACCTGGTAGCGCTGGCGCGCGACCGCGCGCAGCTCCTCGGGATCGATGCCGGCGCCGACCTCGATCGCGGTCACCGAGACCGAGCGCGCCTCGGGCACCTTCGTGAAGAAGCCGACCGCGCCGCCTGCGGACCAGGCCGCGACCGCGGCGTGGACGGCGCCGGCCAGACGCGCGTGCCGCGCGTGCACCGCGTCGAGCCCTTCGGCGGCGATCAGGCCGAGCGCCGCCTCGAGCCCGGCGATGAGCGCGAGCGGCGGCGTGCCGCAGAACTTGCGGTACGAATATTCGCTGCGGCGACGCTGCCAGTCCCAGTAGAAGCGCGGCACCCGGTTGTTCGCGGCGACGTCGAGCGCACGCGCGTTGGCGGCGACGATCGCGAGGCCGGGGTGCACCATGAGCCCCTTCTGCGATGCGCCGATGGCGACGTCGGCGCCGAGCGCGTCCATCGCGAACGGCGCCGCGGCGAGCGAGGCGACGACGTCGACGACGAAGAGCGCGGGGTGGCGCGCGGCGTCGATCGCGCGGCGGATCGCGACGAGGTCGGACGTCGTTCCGCTCGCGGTGTCGGTGTGGACGGCGAAGACGGCGCCGATGCGGTGGTCGCGATCGTCGCGCAGCGCGGCTTCTACCGCGGCCGGATCGATCGGGTGGCCTTCGCGGTACGGCGTTCGCAGCGCGACGCCGCCGAACGCCGCGACCTGCTCGGCCCAGCTGTCGGAGAAGTGGCCGGTGCCCGGAACGAGCACCGGCTCGCCGGGCGCGACGAGGTTGGCGATCACCGCCTCCCAGCCGCCGTGGCCGTTGGCCGCGTAGAAGAAGACCTCGGCGCCCTGGGTGCCGAGCAGGTCCTTGATGCCGTTCTCGCACGCGGCGATGAGGTCGGCGAGACGCGGGTCGGCGAGGTCGGTCGGTTGCCGCGACATCGCGTCGACGACGGCGTCGGGGACGTGCGTCGGGCCGGGGGAGTGGAGCAGGCGAATGCCGGGGATGCGGGGAGCGGCCATGGTGGCCATCGTACTGGCGGCGAGGAGTAGATTCGTCGCCGGCGCGCCGCCGCGTTTCGGCGCGCGCCGCAACGAATGCACGATCCCGCTCCCTTCGTCCCCGTCCGCGGCCTGCACCACTTCGCGTGGCGCTGCCGCGATTGCGAGGAGACGCGCGCGTTCTACGAGGACGTCCTCGGCCTGCCGCTGGTGCACGTCATTCGCGCCGACACCGTGCCGAGCACGGGCGAGCACTGCCCGTATGTCCACGTCTTCTTCCGCATGGCCGACGGCTCGCACCTCGCCTTCTTCGACCTCGGCGACGACGAGGCGGCCGAGCCGTCGCCGAACACGCCCACGTGGGTCAACCACATCGCGCTGCGGGTCGACTCGCTCGACGCGCTGCGCGACGCCAAGGCGCGGCTCGAGGCAGCCGGCGTCGAGGTGCTCGGCATCACCGACCACGGGATCATCGAATCGATCTACTTCTTCGACCCGA
>JASLGD010000236.1 GCA_030150305.1 Caldimonas sp.
CACCCGACCCGCGCGGCGCCCGGCTCTACGCCGACCACTGCGCTGCATGCCACGGCGAGCGCGGCGAAGGCGTCGCCGGCGCGTATCCGCCGCTCGCCGGCAACCGCGCCGTCGCCGTCTCGCCGGCCGCCAACCTCGTGCACATCGTCCTGCGCGGCGGCTTCCCGCCAACGACCGCGGGCAACCCGCGCCCGTTCGGGATGCCGCCGTTCGCGACCGTGCTGTCGGACCAGGACGTCGCCGACGTGCTCTCGTTCGTGCGCGCCTCGTGGGGCGAGCGCGCACCGGCGGTGTCGGCGCTCGACGTCGGCCGCTACCGCGGCGCGGCGCCGCGCTGACCCGCGGCGCGCGACTCGAACTGCGCGATCAGAACGGAATGTCGTCGTCCATGTCGCTGAAGCCCGACGACTTCGCTGCCGGCCGGTTCGCCGCCGCGGCGGCGGGGCGTGCCGCGGGAGCCGGACGCTCGTAGCCGCTGTCGTCGGCGCCGACCGCGCCGCCGCCCATGCCTTCGCGGCTGCCGAGCATCTGCATGTCGGTCGCGATGATCTCGGTCGTGTACTTCTCGACGCCGTCCTTGTCCTGCCACTTGCGCGTCTTGAGGCGCCCCTCGACGTAGACCGAGCGGCCCTTCTTCAGGTACTCGCCCGCGATCTCGGCGAGCTTGTCGTAGAAGACGACGCGGTGCCACTCGGTCTCCTCGGACTTGTCGCCCGAGTCCTTGTTCTTCCAGCTGCGCGTCGTCGCGACGCTGACGTTGCAGACGGCGCTGCCGTTGGGCGTGTAGCGCACCTCGGGATCGCGGCCCAGGTTGCCGACGATGATGACCTTGTTGACCGATGCCATGGCGGCTCCTTGCGTGGGGTTTGCAGCCATTATCGGGCGCACGGCAGCGCGTGCCGACACTCTTCGGCGTGCCTCTGCGGCGCCCCTCGGAGGCCGGGCACGCGACGGCGAACGGTCGCGTACAGTGCGTCGCGCCATGAGCATCGACAGCCTGTTCGCGCCGACCCGATCGGCGAGCGTCGCGCGCGACGTCCTCGCCGAGGTGTTCGGCTACGGCCAGTTCCGCGGTCCGCAGGAAGAGATCGTCGACCACGTCGCCGCGGGTGGCGACGCGCTGGTCCTGATGCCGACGGGCGGCGGCAAGAGCCTGTGCTACCAGGTGCCGGCGATCGTCCGCCATCGCGCCGGCCGTGGGGTCACGGTCGTCGTCAGCCCGCTGATCGCGCTCATGCAGGACCAGGTCGGCGCGCTCGAGGAGGCCGGCGTCCACGCCGCGTTCCTCAACTCGACGCTCGACGGCGACGCCGCTGCACGGATCGAGCGCGAGATGATGGCCGGCAGGCTCGTCCTCGTCTACGCCGCGCCGGAGCGGATCGCGACGCCGCGCATGCTCGCGCAGCTCGACTCGCTGCACGCGCGCGGCCTGCTCTCGATGTTCGCGATCGACGAGGCGCACTGCGTCAGCCAGTGGGGCCACGACTTTCGCGAGGACTACCTCAAGCTCTCGGTGCTGCACGAGCGCTACCCCGGCGTGCCGCGGATCGCGCTGACTGCGACGGCGGATGCGACGACGCGCGCCGACATGGTCGAGCGGCTCGACCTGCACGGCGCGCGCGTCTTCGTCAGCAGCTTCGACCGGCCGAACATCCGCTACGCGGTGGTCGCGAAGGAGAACGCGCGCACGCAGCTGCTCGCGTTCCTGCGCGACGAGCACGCCGGCGACGCCGGCATCGTCTATTGCCAGTCGCGCAAGAAGGTCGACGACACCGCGGCGTGGCTGAACGACGCGGGCATCGTCGCGCTCCCGTACCACGCCGGGCTGGACGCCGACGTCCGGCAGCGGCACCAGCAGCGCTTCGTCCGCGAGGACGGCATCGTCATGGTCGCGACGATCGCGTTCGGCATGGGGATCGACAAGCCCGACGTGCGCTTCGTCGCCCACCTCGATCTGCCGAAGAACATCGAGGGCTACTACCAGGAAACCGGACGCGCGGGTCGCGACGGCCTGGCCGCCGATGCGTGGATGGCGTACGGCCTCGCCGACGTCGTCCAGCAGCGGCGGATGATCGACGACGGCGGCGCCGACGACGAGTTCAAGCGCGTCCAGCGCGGCAAGCTCGACGCGCTGCTCGCGCTCGCCGAGGCGCACGACTGCCGCCGCGTCCGCCTCCTCGCGTATTTCGGCGAGGCGAGCGCGCCATGCGGCCCCGAGCAGAACGCATGCGACAACTGCCGCCAGGCGCCGGCGACGTGGGACGCGACGGAGGCGGCGCGGATGGCGCTCTCGTGCGTCTACCGCTTCCAGCAGTCGGGTGGCCCCAGCTTCGGCGCCGGCCACCTGATCGACGTCCTGCGCGGCAAGCCCACCGAGAAGGTCGCGCAGTTCGGCCACGAGCGGCTGAGCACGTTCGGCATCGGCGCAGCGACGAGCGAGGCGCGCTGGCGCGCGGTGCTGCGCCAGCTGATCGCGCTCGGCCACCTGCGGACCGAGAGCGAGTACCAGACGCTCGCGCTCACCTCGAGCTCGCGCGCAGTGCTGCGCGGCGAGGTGTCGCTGCTCGTGCGCGACGACGCCGCG
>JASLGD010000249.1 GCA_030150305.1 Caldimonas sp.
GCGAAACCGCTCGCGCAGCACGAGTGCGGTCTCGCGATACGGCCAGCGCTGCAGCGTCTCGGCGAGCAGGGCCAGCCGCTCGGCCCAGGGCCGGGCGAGGTCGCGCTCGGTCGCCACGTCGGCGTTCGCGGAATTCATCGCTGGCATCATAGTGAGCGATGGCTGCATCTCCTTCGCTCGCGGTGCCTGCACGCGGCAGCACTGCACGCGGCGCGACGCTCGCGAGCGTCGTCGCCCTGATCGGGCTCGGGCTCGCGTGGGAGCTGTGGCTCGCGCCGACCGGGCAGCGCACGCTCGCCGTCAAGGTGCTGCCGCTCGCGCTCGCCCTGCCGGGCCTGCTGCAGGATCGTCTGCGAACCTACCGGTGGCTGAGCCTGCTCGTGTGGCTCTACGTCACGGAGGGCGTGGTGCGCGCCTTCGGCGACCGCGGCACGAGCGCGGTGCTCGCTTCGGCGGAGCTCGCGCTCTGCGGCGCGCTCTTCGCCGCGTGCCTCTGGCGCGTGCGGGCGGAAGGCCGCCGATGAGCCTCGCCGACGACCTGCGCGCCGCGCTGCCGCCCGCATCGCTCGTCACCGACGCCGACCTCTCGGCATGGGAGGTCGACTGGCGCAAGCGCTTCCGCGGCCGCGCGGGCTGCGTCGTGCGGCCCGGCTCGACCGACGAGGTCGTCGCCGTCGTGCGTGCGTGCGCGCGCCACGGCGCGAGCATCGTGCCGCAAGGCGGTAACACCGGCCTCGTGGGCGGTTCGGTGCCCGATGCCACCGGCACGCAGGTGCTGATGAGCCTCGCGCGCCTGAACCGCGTGCGGCACGTCGACGCCGCGAACCTCGCGCTGGTCGCGGAAGCAGGCTGCGTGCTGCAGGCCGTGCAGGAAGCGGCGGCCGCGCACGGCCTGCTCTTCCCGCTCAGCCTCGCGTCGGAAGGAAGCTGCACGATCGGCGGCAACCTCGCGACGAACGCGGGCGGTACGCAGGTGCTGCGCTACGGCAATGCCCGCGAGCTGTGCCTCGGCCTGGAGGTCGTGACCGCCAACGGCGACCTGTGGCACGGGCTCACGGGCCTGCGCAAGGACAACACCGGCTACGACCTGCGCGACCTCTTCGTCGGCAGTGAAGGCACGCTCGGCATCATCACCGCCGCGACGCTGAAGCTGCACCCGCAACCCGCGGCGCGCACCACGGCGCTCGCGACGACGAACGCGCTCGACGGCGCCGTGGCGTTGCTGCAGCTCGCGCAAGCGAGGCTCGGCCCGTCGCTGACAGGCTTCGAGGTGATGAACGAGCTCTCGCTCGCGCTCGTGCATCGGCATTTTCCGCAGCTGCGCCGGCCGCTCGATGCCGCGCCGTGGACGGTGCTGCTGGAGCAATCGGATGCCGAGAGCGCGAGCCATGCGACCGAGCGTTTCGAAGCGCTGCTCGCCGAAGCGCTCGAGCGCGGGTGCATCACCGATGCCGCGGTGGCCGCGACGCTCGAGCAGTCGAAGACGATGTGGCACCTGCGCGAATCGATCCCGCTCGCGCAGAGCCTCGAGGGCCCGAACGTCAAGCACGACATCGCCCTCCCCGCGTCGGCGATCGCCGGCTTCGTCGCCTCGACCGACGAGGCGCTGGTGCGCGCGTTCCCGGGCGTGCGGCTCGTCGACTTCGGCCATCTCGGCGACGGCAACCTGCACTACAACGTGCAGGCGCCGGACGGCGTCGCGCCCGATGCGTTCCTCGACTCGCACGAGGCCGCGATCAACGCGATCGTCTACGACGAGGTCGCGGCGCGCGGCGGCTCGTTCTCGGCCGAGCACGGCATCGGCCAGCTGAAGCGCGACGACCTCGCGCGCCGCAAGGATCCGACGGCGCTCGCGCTGATGCGCGCGATCAAGCGAGCGCTCGACCCCGCGAACCGCCTGAACCCCGGGCGGGTGCTCTAGGCCCGGTCGGCTTCGGCGACGTCGACGACGGCTTGGCCTCCGGATCGACCGGAGCGCGCGCGGCCGCCTCGGCGTCGGCCTGCGCCTCGCGATGCAGCCACGCGACGAACGCCTGCACCTCCGGCTTGCGTGCCGCGGCCGCGGACAGGATCAGGAAGTAGCTGCGCGGCGACGCGAGGGTCGGGCGGAACGGCGCCACGAGGCGCCTCTCGCGCAGCAGCGCGTCGATGAGGGGACTGCGGCCGAGCGCCACGCCCTGCCCCGCGACGGCCGCCTGGATCAGCTGGTCGTACGCCGAGAAGTGCAGCGCGCCCGCGGTCACCAATCCTTCCAGGTGCAGCGCGCGCAGCCACGTGGGCCAGCTCTGCAGCACGGTCGCCGCGCTCGTCTCCATGTGCAGCAGCGTGTGGTGCCGCAGGTCTTCCGGCTTCTTCAGCGGGCGAGCCGGATCGCGCATCAGCTTCGGGCTGCAGACCGGGAAGATGACCTCGCCGAACAGCAGCTCCGCGCCCTCGCCCACGCCTTCGCGCGTGTGGTAGCGCACCGCCACGTCGACTCCGTCGCGGTTCAGGTTCGCGAACTCGTTCTGCGCGGAGATGCGCACGTCGACGTCGGGATGCGCGGCCGTGAAGCCGGCGAGGCGCGGAATCAGCCAGATGCCGGCGAAGCCGGGCGTCGTCGTCACCACGACCATGCGCGGCGCCGGGCGCTTCTTGAGCCGCCCGGCTACCTCGTGCAGCTGGC
>JASLGD010000348.1 GCA_030150305.1 Caldimonas sp.
GTGCGGCCGGCGCAGGCGCGGGCCCCGCCGGCGCGGCCGCTGCGGCAGGCGCGGAGGTTGCAGCGCCTTCGCCGTCGAGGACGAGCACGAGCGACCCTTCGCTCACCTTGTCGCCGACCTTGACCTTCATCTCCTTGACGACGCCGGCCGCGCTCGAAGGAATCTCCATCGACGCCTTGTCGCTCTCGACCGTGATCAGCGACTGCTCGGCGGCGATGCGATCGCCCGGCTTGACGAGCACCTCGATGACCTCGACGTCCTTGAAGTCGCCGATGTCGGGAACCTTGACCTCCAGCGCGGCCATCTTGTTGTCCTTGTTCGCGGCAGATGCTCAGGCGTAGAGCGGGTTGATCTTGTTGGGGTCGATCTTGTAGCGCGCGATCGCGTCGGCGACCTTGGTCGGCGGCACGCTGCCTTCGTCGGCGAGCGCGCGCAGCGCCGCGACGACGATGTAGTGGCGGTCGACCTCGAAGAACTCGCGCAGCTTGCTGCGGAAGTCGCTGCGGCCGAAGCCGTCGGTGCCGAGCACCTTGTAGACGCGGCCCTTCGGCAGGTACGGCCGGATCTGCTCGGCGTAGTTCTTGATGTAGTCGGTCGACGCGATCACCGGGCCGCCGTACTTCTCGAGCTGCTGCGCGACGAACGGGACGCGCTGCTTGTCGTTCGGGTGCAGCATGTTGAAGCGCTCGGCGTCCTGGCCGTCGCGGGCGAGCTGGTTGAAGCTCGGGCAGCTCCAGACGTTGGCCGCGATTCCCCATTCCTGGTCGAGCAGGTCGCGCGCGGCGATGCTCTCGCGCAGGATCGTGCCGCTGCCGAGGAGGTTGACGCGCGGCGCCTTCTTGACGCCTTCGAGCAGCAGGTACATGCCCTTGACGATCTCCTGCTCGCTGCCGGCGCGCAGCCCCGGCTGCGGATAGTTCTCGTTGAGCAGCGTCAGGTAGAAGAAGACGTTGTCCTGCTGCTCGACCATCCGCACCAGGCCGTGGTGGAGGATGACGCCGACCTCGTGTGCGAACGTCGGGTCGTAGCTGATGCAGTTCGGGATCGTGCCGGCGAGGACGTGGCTGTGGCCGTCCTCGTGCTGCAGGCCCTCGCCGTTGAGCGTCGTGCGCCCCGAGGTGCCGCCGAGCAGGAAGCCGCGCGCCTGCATGTCGCCGGCTGCCCACGCGAGGTCGCCGATGCGCTGGAAGCCGAACATCGAGTAGTAGACGTAGAACGGCACCATGATCCGGTTGTTCGTCGAGTACGACGTCGCCGCGGCGATCCAGCTGCACATGCCGCCGGCCTCGTTGATGCCTTCCTGCAGCACCTGGCCGGCCTTGTCCTCGCGGTAGTACATGACCTGGTCGCGGTCGACCGGCGTGTACTTCTGCCCTTCCGGGTTGTAGATGCCGATCTGCCGGAACAGGCCTTCCATGCCGAACGTGCGCGCCTCGTCGACGAGGATCGGCACCGCGCGCGGACCGAGCTCCTTCTCGCGCAGCAGCTGCGTCAGGAAGCGGACGAACGCCTGCGTCGTCGAGATCTCGCGCCCTTCGGCGGTCGGCTCGAGGACCGCCTTGAAGGTGTCGAGCGACGGCACCTTGAACTGCTCGTCTGCGCGCGTGCGCCGATGCGGCAGGTAGCCGCCGAGCGCCTTCCTGCGCTCCTGCAGGTACTTCATCTCCGGCGTGTCGTCGGCCGGGCGGTAGAACGGAATGCCTTCGAGCTGGTCGTCGGGGATCGGGATGTTCCAGCGGTCGCGAAACGCCTTGACGTCCTCGTCGACGAGCTTCTTGGTCTGGTGCGCGGTGTTCTTGCCTTCGCCGCTCTTGCCCATGCCGAAGCCCTTGACGGTCTTGACGAGCAGCACCGTCGGCTGGCCCTGGTGATTGGCGGCGCGGTGGAACGCCGCGTACACCTTCTGCGGATCGTGGCCGCCGCGGTTCAGCCGCCAGACGTCCTCGTCGCTCATCTTCGCGACCATCTCGAGCAGCTTCGGATCCTGGCCGAAGAAGTGCTTGCGGACGAACGCGCCGTCGTTGGCCTTCATCGCCTGGTAGTCGCCGTCGACGGTCTGCATCATGACGCGACGCAGCGCCCCGTCCTTGTCGCGCGCGAGCAGCGGATCCCAGTAGCTGCCCCAGATCAGCTTGATGACGTTCCAGCCCGAGCCGCGGAACTCGCTCTCGAGCTCCTGGATGATCTTGCCGTTGCCGCGCACCGGGCCGTCGAGCCGCTGCAGGTTGCAGTTGATGACGAAGACAAGGTTGTCGAGCTTCTCGCGCGACGCCAGGCCGATCGCGCCGAGCGACTCGGGCTCGTCCATCTCGCCGTCGCCGCAGAACACCCAGACCTTGCGCTTGCTCGTGTCGGCGATGCCGCGCGCGTGCAGGTACTTGAGGAACCGCGCCTGGTAGATCGACATGATCGGGCCGAGCCCCATCGAGACGGTCGGGAACTGCCAGAACTCGGGCATCAACTTCGGATGCGGATAGCTCGAGATCCCCTTGCCGTCGACCTCCTGGCGGAAGTGAAGCAGCTGGTCTTCGCTCAGCCGTCCTTCCATGAACGCACGCGCGTAGACGCCGGGCGCCGAGTGGCCCTGGATGTAGAGCAGGTCGCCGCCACGCTCGGGCGTGTCGGCGTGCCAGAAGTGGTTGAAGCCGGTGCCGAACATCGTCGCCAGCGACGCGAAGCTCGAGATGTGGCCGCCGAGGTCGCCGCCGTCGGCGGGATGGAGACGGTTCGCCTTGACGACCATCGCCATCGCATTCCAGCGCATGTATGCGCGCAGCCGTTCCTCGATCTCGATGTTGCCCGGCGAGCGCTCCTCCTGGTCGGTCGGAATCGTGTTGACGTACGCCGTGTTGGCGGAGAACGGCACGTCGATGCCGGACTGGCGTGCCTCGTCGATCAGCTGCTCGAGCAGGAAGTGCGCGCGCTCGCCGCCCTCGGAGGCGATCACGGCGGCGAGTGCGTCGAGCCACTCGCGGGTTTCGGTCGGGTCGGCATCGTTCGCGGCGGTGCTGCGGACGGATTCCGGGAGAGCGGACATCGTTGTCTCCTGAGGCGCTTGTTTGCCGCAAGTCTCGCACACGGACCCGCCGGTTCGCACGCGCACTCCGAGCGCGACACGATCGCCGCGTGCTAGGGACGATCGATCAGAATCGCGCGGAAGTCGTTGACATTGGTGAGCGTCGGCCCGGTGACGAGCGAATCGCCGAGCGCCTGGAAGAAGCCGTGGCCGTCGTTGTCGGCGAGCCGGTCCTTCGGCCGCATGCCGAGCGCCCACGCGCGCGCGAGCGAATCCGGGGCGAGCAGCGCGCCGGCGATCTCCTCCTGGCCGTCGACGCCGTCGGTGTCGGCGGCGAGCGCATGCACCCCAGGCCGGCCGTCGAGCGCGATCGCGAGCGAGAGCAGGAACTCGACGTTGCGGCCGCCGCGCCCGCGCCCGCGCACCGTCACCGTCGTCTCGCCGCCGGAGAGGAGCACGCAAGGCGGAGCGAACGGCTGCTGCCGCTCGGCGACCTGCAGCGCGATCCCGGCCATGACCTTGCCGACGTCCTTGGCCTCGCCTTCGATCGCATCACCGAGGAGGTGCACGGCGACTCCTGCCGCGCGCGCGACCGCCGCCGCGGCTTCGAGCGCGAGCTGCGGCGCGGCGACGATCCTCGTCTCCGCGAGCGCGAGGCGGGGATCGCCCGGCTTCACCGATTCACCGTCGCCGCTCTCGAGCCGACGCAGCAGCGCCTGCGGAACGGCGATGCCGTAGCGACGGACGATGTCGAGCGCGTCGGCGCACGTCGTCGGGTCGGCGACCGTCGGCCCGGACGCGATGTCGCCGGGGCGATCGCCGGGCACGTCGGAGATGAGCAGCGTGAGCACGCGCGCCGGATGGCACGCCGCGGCGAGCCTGCCGCCCTTGATCGCCGAGACGTGGCGGCGCACGCAGTTCATCTCGCCGATCGATGCACCCGAGGCGAGCAGCGCGCGGTTGAGCGCCTGCTTGTCGGCGAGCGTCGCGCCGGGCGGCGGCAGCGTCAGCAGCGACGAGCCGCCGCCCGAGGTCAGGCAGAGCACGAGGTCGTCGGCGCCGAGCCCGCGCACTGCCTCGAGGATCCGCTCGGCGGCGGCCACCCCGGCGGCGTCGGGCACCGGATGCGCCGCTTCGACGATCTCGATCCGCCGGCACGGCACGGCGTAGCCGTAGCGGGTGACGACGAGCCCGGAGAGCGGCCCCGGCCAAGCGTCCTCGACCGCGCGCGCCATCGCCGCCGACGCCTTGCCGGCGCCGATCACGACCAGCCTGCCGTTGCCGAGCGACGCCGGCGACGGCAGGTGCGGCGGCACGCACAGCGCCGGCTGCGCGCTGGCGACGGCCGCGTCGAACATTCGCCGCAGCAGCGCGCGCGGATCGCCGACGGCGCTCACTTGAGCGGCGCGCCGGCCTCGTACCAGCGCTTCAGCAGCGCGCGCTCGTCGTCGGTCATCTGCGTCGCGTTGTTGAGCGGCATCTGGCGCAGCACGACCGCCTGCTGGTAGACCTGCTGGGCGTGGCGACCGAGCTCCTCGCTCGTCTGCAGCGACACGCCCTTTTGCTGCAGGCCATTGCCGTGGCACAGCGCACAGCGCTGGTCGATGACCGTGCGCACCTGCGCGTACGCGACCGGAGCGGCGGCCGCCGTGGCGCCGCCTTGCGGCGCGGCCGGCGCGAGCCAGGCGACGAGGCCGACGATCGCGAGCGTGCCGACGATCGCGTGCTGCCACGGCGTGCGCCGGCCTTCGACGGCGGCACGGTGGCGGGCGACGAAGCTGTAGCGGATCAGCGCGCCCGCAAGCATGAGCAGGACGAGGACGAGCCAGTTGTTCCTGCCGTCGACGAGCCAGCCGTAGTGGTTGGAGATCATCGCGACGATCACCGGCAGCGTGAAGTACGTGTTGTGCACGCTGCGCTGCTTGCCGCGCCAGCCGTGGATCGGATCGACCGGTTCGCCTGCGCGCAGTTGCGCGACGACCTTGCGTTGCCCGGGAATGATCCACTGCGCGACGTTGCCGGTCATCGTCGTCGCGAGCATCGCGCCGACGATGAGGAACGCGGCGCGTCCGGCGAACAGGTGGCACGCGAGCCACGACGCGATCGCGACCGCGATGGCGACGCCGACGCCGACGATCAGCTCGCCGCGCCGGCGCTGGCCGAAGACGCGGCAGATCGCGTCGTAGACGATCCAGAAGACGACGAGGAACGCGAGCGCGGTCGCGATCGCCGCCGCCGGTGACCAGTCGTGCACGCTGCGGTCGATCAGGAACGTGCCGGCGTTGAAGAGATAGAGGACGGTGAACAGGGCGAAGCCCGTGCCCCACGTCGCGTAGCTTTCCCAGAAGAACCAGTGCAGCCGCTCGGGCAGCGTCGGCGGCGCGACGACGTACTTCTGCGGGTGGTAGAAGCCGCCGCCGTGCACCGCCCAGAGCTCGCCGTCGACGCCCTTGGCGACGAGGTCGGGCGCGGTCGGCTTCTCGAGGCTGCTGTCGAGGAAGACGAAGTAGAACGACGAGCCGATCCAGGCGATCGCGGTGACGACGTGCGCCCAGCGCAACAGCAGGTTCGCCCAGTCGAGCAGGTACGGAACGAGGCTCATGGGTGCACCCCGGGCGCGCGGCCGGCCGCGCCGGGCGGGACCGAGCGTCTCCTTCGCAGCGACCGTGCGGCGTCGCTCACGAGCCGCGGTACGTCGAGTACGACCACGGGCTGACGAGCAGCGGCACGTGGTAGTGGCCGGCGGCATCGGCGATGCCGAAGTCGAGCTGGACGACGTCGATGAACGGCGGCTCGGGAAGCTCCACGCCGCGGCCGCGGAAGTACGCGGCGACTGCGAAGACGAGGCGGTATCGCCCCGCCGCCATCGCGCTCGCGTCGAGCAGCGGACCGTCGGCCGAGCGGCCGTCGGCGTTCAGCACCAGCGCGCTGACGAGCGCTGCGCTCGTGCCCGAGAGCCGATGCAGCTCGACTGCCATTCCCGCAGCGGGGCAGCCGTGCATGGTGTCGAGGACGTGCGTGCTGAGGTGTCCCATGGTCGAGCTCCGGCTGCGGATGATGCCATTCACCAAAGGCGTGGCGCTCGATGCGCCGAGCGCGCAAAGCCGGGAGTGGGCGGCCCGCTGCCTGGCGCCGACGTTGCCCGCACGCCGCAGCGCACCGCGACCGCATTTGCTGCGATCATCGCGACCCGATGAGCCGCCCGTACCCGCGCGACCTGAAAGGCTACGGCCGCGACCGACCGCAGGCCCGATGGCCCGGCGGCGCGCGCGTCGCGCTGCAGTTCGTCCTCAACGTCGAGGAAGGCGGCGAGAACTCGGTGCTGCACGGCGACCCCGGCTCGGAGACGTTCCTCTCCGAGATGGCGAGCCCGGCGTCGTTCGCGGCGCGCCATCTCAGCATGGAAAGCCTCTACGAGTACGGCTCGCGCGTCGGCGTCTGGCGCATCCTGCGCGAGTTCGAGCGGCGCAAGCTCCCGCTCACCGCATTCGCGGTCGCGATGGCGATCGAGCGCACGCCCGAGATCGCCATCGCCTGCCGCGAGCTCGGCCACGAGATCGCCTGCCACGGCTGGCGCTGGATCAGCTACCAGAACGTCGACGAGGCGACCGAACGCGCGCACATGGCGCGCGCGATCGCGACGCACGAGCGCATCACCGGCGAACGGCCGCGCGGCTGGTACACCGGCCGCGACAGCCCCAACACGCGCCGCCTCGTCGCCGAGTACGGCGGCTTCGAGTACGACAGCGATCACTACGGCGACGATCTGCCGTTCTGGCTCGACGTCGAGAAGAGCGACGGCACGCGCGTGCCGCAGCTCGTCGTGCCCTACACGCTCGACGCCAACGACATGCGCTTCTCGTCGTCGCAGGGCTTCGCCACCGGCGACGACTTCTTCGCCTACCTGCGCGACAGCTTGGACGTGCTCCACGCCGAAGGCGCCGACACGCCGGCGATGATGAGCGTCGGCATGCACGCCCGCCTGCTCGGCCGCCCGGGCCGGATGCGCGCGCTGCAGCGCTTCCTCGACCACGTCGAGGCGTACGACGGCGTCTGGATCGCGCGCCGGATCGACGTCGCGCGCCACTGGGCGCGCGAGCACCCGTTCGATGCGAGGACCGCGTTCGTCTGGCAGGCCAACCGATGACGACGCTCGAGCAGGTCAACGGCGCGAGCGCAGCGGAGTTCGTCCAGCTGCTCGACGGCATCTACGAGCACTCGCCGTGGATCGTCGAGGCGGCGGCGCCGCGGCGACCGTTCGCGACCCTCGCGCAGCTCAAGCGCGCGCTCGTCGAGGTCGTGCGCGACGCCGGCCGCGAAGCGCAGCTGAAGCTCCTGCGCGCCCACCCCGAGCTCGCCGGCAAGGCGATGGTCGAGCGCTCGCTCACGGCGTCGTCGACCGACGAGCAGACGCGCGCCGGCCTGACCGCGTGCACGCCGGCCGAGCTGGCGCGGATCGGCGAGCTCAACGCCGCCTACCGCGCGAAGTTCGGCGTCCCGTTCCTCCTCGCCGTGCGCGGGCCGCGCGGCGTGGGCCTGCGCAAGGACGAGATCCTCGCGACGTTCGCGCGCAGGCTCGAGCACCCGGCCGATTTCGAGCTCGCCGAGGCGCTGCGCAACGTCCACCGCATCGCCGAGATCCGGCTCGACGAACGCTTCGGCGTCGAGCCGGCGCTCGGCAACCTGGTCTGGGACTGGGCCGAGCAGCTCGCCGCGCACAGCGATCCGGGCTTCGCCGAGCGCGGCGAGCTGACCGTCACCTACCTCACCGACGCGCACCGCGCGTGCGCGCGCCAGCTCGTCGCGTGGATGCGCGAGTGCGGCTTCGACGACGTGGCGATCGACGCGGTCGGCAACGTCGTCGGCGTCTACGCAGGCAGCGATCCGTCGGCGCCGCGGCTCCTCACCGGCAGCCACTACGACACCGTGCGCAACGGCGGCAAGTACGACGGCCGGCTCGGCATCTTCGTGCCGATGGCGTGCGTGCGCGAGCTGCACCGCGCGGGGCGGCGGCTGCCGTTCGCGATCGAGGTCGTCGGCTTCGCCGAGGAGGAAGGCCAGCGCTACAAGGCGGTCTTCCTCGGCTCGGGCGCGCTCACCGGGCACTTCGATCCGGCGTGGCTCGACCAGCGCGACGCCGACGGCGTTGCGATGCGCGACGCGATGCGCGCTGCGGGGCTCGACCCCGCCGCCATCGCGGCGCTCGCGCGCGACCCGAAGCGCTACCTCGGCTTCGTCGAAGTGCACATCGAGCAGGGGCCGGTGCTGAACGAGCTCGACCTGCCGCTCGGCGTCGTCACGTCGATCAACGGCAGCGTCCGCTATCTCGGCGAGATCGTCGGCATGGCGAGCCACGCCGGGACGACGCCGATGGACCGCAGGCGCGACGCCGCGGTCGCCGCCGCCGAGCTCGTCGTCTACGTCGAGCGCCGCGCCGGGTCGGCGCCGCACCTCGTCGGCACGGTCGGCATGCTGCAGGTGCCGAACGGCTCGATCAACGTCGTCCCGGGTCGCTGCACGTTCAGCCTCGACCTCCGCGCGACGACCGACGCCGCACGCGAC
>JASLGD010000368.1 GCA_030150305.1 Caldimonas sp.
GTGCGCGTTCGCCGTCGCGGCGCTGCTCGCATCGTTTGCCGCCGGCGCGTGGACCGACCACGCGCTCGCGACGCGACCGGCGCTCGCGGTGCTACCGGCCGCCGCCGACGCCGCGGCCGTGGCCGCCGAGCCGCTGCACGCGTTCGTGCGCGCCGACGCGGCGCGGCTCGAGCAGGTGCTCGCCGCCGAGGAAGCGTGGGCGCGCGCGCACGTCCGCGAGTACCCGCCGCGTCCCGGGGCGCTCGCGTTCCAGGCCGCGCAACCCGGCGACGCGGTGGCGCGCTTCCTCGCGGCGCTGCGCGTCCATCCGGCGACGCCGCTGCCGCTCTTCGTGCAGGTGATGCCCGGCGCAGGCACGGCGACGACGCCGCTGCCGTGGACGGCGGTGACGCTGCTGCGCGCCGAGACGACGATGCCGCAGCTGCAGTTCGCGTCGCTGCGCGAAGGCGATCCGGTCGCGGTGCTCGATGTCGTCGCCAGCGCCTCCGACGAGCCCGACCACGGCTTCGACATCAACGTGTGGGACGACAACGGCACCGCATGGGGCCGCGCGTACGGGTTCGGACGGCAGCCGTTCGGCAACCCGCGCGCCGAGAACTCGACGCAGGCGCCGTTCCACATGGGCTTCTTCCACGAGGCGGCGATCGTCTATCGCCTCGCGGGCTTCCTGAAGCGAACGTATCCCGAGTTCCGCATCCACCTGTACCGCGCGCTCGCGGTCGAGGCGTTTCGCAGCGGCCATCCGTACTGGGGCTGGCGCTTCACCGGCTGGGCGCTGCACCACGTGCAGGACCTGACGCAGCCGTACCACTCGCAGGCGCTGCCGGGCGTGAGCACGGCCTCGATGCTGTGGGCGAACGCGCTCGACCAGATCGGCCTGCACGGCGCGAAGAACGACGCGGTGCAGCTCGTCACCAACCGCCACTTCGCGCTCGAGAACTTCCAGTTCCACGCGCTCAAGGCCGACTACGAAGCCGCGCGCTTCGACTCGCCGACGATGGCCGCGCTGCGCGACCGCTCCGGCGACGCCGCGCTCGGGCCGTGGCGCGACAGCGCGGTGCGCGACGACGTCGGCCGCGCCGCTGCCGCGGCCTCGACCGCCACCGACGCGCTGCTCGCGGCGTCGCTGCCGGCGCGCTACGTCGCCGACCCGACGTTCGTCTTCACCGAAGCGGGCGGCAACGCTCCCGATCTCGATGCGCTGCTGCGCGCGCAGTCGCCTGCGCAGCGCGCGGCGCTCGAGCAGGGCGTCGCCGCGCTGATGCGCGCGTTCGGCGCCGAGTCGCGGCGCTTCGTCGCATCGGTGCTCGCCGAAGCCGGCGGTGCCGCGGCGGCTGCACGCCCCTGAACCGCTGCCGTGCGCCGCGACCGTGACGAAGCGCACGCCGCATCGCGGCGAACGCGCGGCGCGCACGCGGTGCGACCGCAATCGCGACCGTCGTTCAGCTTGCGTTCATCGATCCGCTTGCACCATGCGCTCACCCCATCCCACAGGAGCCCGCCATGAAGCGCATCGTCCTCGTCCCCGTGCTCGCCGTCGCGAGCGTCGTCGCCCACGCCCAGACGTTCGTCGAGAACGCGCGCGTCGTCGCGGTCGAGCCGCAATATGAGCAGGTGCGCGTGCCGCGCCAGGAGTGCAGCCGCCAGCTCGTCAACGAGCCGCGTCGCGTCGGCGAGCCCGACTACGGCGGCGCGGTGCTCGGCGGCGTCGCCGGCGCGCTGATCGGCAACCAGGTCGGCGGCGGCCACGGTCGCGAGGCGGCGACGGCGGTCGGCGCGGTGATCGGCGCCTTCACCGGCCACAACATCGCCAACCGCGACCGCTGGGAGCGCACCGACGTCGTCGCGCGCGAGGTCGTCGCCTGCCGCGACGTCGAGGACGTGCAGTCGCGCCTCGTCGGCTACCAGGTGACGTACGACCTGCGCGGGCAGCAGTTCACGACGCTGCTGCACGACGCGCCCGGCCGCACGCTGCCGGTCCGCGTGTCGGTCGAACCTGTGGGACGATAGTCGCCACCCCATGCGACACCGCCGCTCGCCTCGCCGCCTCGCCGCCGACGTGCTCGCCGCAGCGCTCTGCGCGCTGTCGATCGTCGTCGCGGCGCCGGCGCAGGCCGACGTCGGCCGCGACGAAGCGGCGGCGGCAGCGCAGCGCGTCGCGAGCGGGCGCGTGCTCTCGGTCGAGCGGATCGAGGCCGACCATCGCGCGGTCTGGCGCGTCAAGATCCTGACCGCGAACGGCGACGTGCGCGTCGTCCTCGTCGACGCCGCGACCGGCCGCGTCGTCGGCTGAGCGGCGCGGCGACGTGCGGCTCCTGCTCGTCGAGGACGACGCTGCGCTCAGGCTCGGCCTCGCGCGCCAGCTCGAAGCCGAGGGCTATCGCGTCGACCAGGCCGCCGACGGCGACGACGGCCTCTTCCAGGCGCGCGAATACCCGGTCGATCTCGCGATCGTCGACCTCGGCCTGCCCAGGCGCAGCGGCCTCGACGTCGTGAAGAGCCTGCGCGCCGACGGCCGCACGCTGCCGATCCTCATCCTCACCGCGCGCGGCAGCTGGCAGGACAAGGTGACCGGCCTCGAAGCGGGCGCCGACGACTACCTCGTGAAGCCGTTCGAGTACCCCGAGCTCGCTGCGCGCGTGAAGGCGCTCCTGCGGCGTTCGCTGAAGGCGACCTCCGACGTCCTCGCGCTCGGCCCGATCGCGATCGACTTCGCGGCGCAGGCCGCGACGTTGCGCGGCGAGCCGATCGAGCTGACGGCGTTCGAGTACCGCCTGCTCGAATATCTCGTCCGCCAGCGCGGCCGCGTCGTGACCAAGCAGGAGCTCTCCGACTACCTCTATCCGCACGACGAGGACCGCGACAGCAACGTCGTCGAAGTGCTCATCGGCCGGCTGCGCCGCAAGCTCGACCCCGACGGCAGCCTCGCGCCGATCGAGACGCTGCGCGGGCGCGGCCTGCGCTTCACGCTCGGATGAGGTGGCGCGACTCGATCCGTGCGCGCCTGATGCTCGGCGCCGCGGTGGTGCTCGTCGCGTTCGTCGCCGCCGCCGGCTGGGCGCTCGAGCGCGCGCACGAGGAGAGCGTTCGCACGGCGCGCCTGGCGCGGCTGCAGGGCACGATCTATCTGCTGCTCGCGGGCGCCGAGCTCGACGCCAACGACGCGCTCGTGATGCCGCCGTCGTTTCCCGAGCCGCGCCTCTCGCTGCCGGGCTCGGGGCTCTACGCGACGGTCGTCAACGTCGCGCGCGGCGAGGAGTGGCATTCGCCGTCGAGCGTCGGCGTTCGCGCGCCGGCGTTTCGCGACGTCGCGGTCGGCGACTGGCGCAGCGGCGTCGTCCGCGACGGCGGCCGCGACTGGCTCGCCGTCGGCACCGGAGTCAACTGGGCGGGTCGCGCCCGTCCGGTGCCGCTCGTGCTGTCGGTCGTCGAGGACAAGGCCGAGCTCGATCGCGAGGTCGCGGTCTTCGCGCGCACGCTGTGGACGTGGCTCGGCGGCGCCGCGCTGCTGCTGCTCGCGTCGCAGACGCTGCTCCTGACGTGGGGGCTCGATCCGCTGCGGCGCGTCGCGCACGAGGTCCGGCGCATCGAGCACGGCGACCAGGCCGAGGTCGAGGGCCGCTATCCGGCCGAGCTCGACGCGCTGACGGGCAACCTGAACACGCTCATCCGCCAGGAGCGCTCGCGCCAGACGCGCTACCGCGAGGCGCTGAGCTACCTCGCGCACAGCCTGAAGACGCCGCTCGCCGTCCTGCGCACCGCGCTCGGCGATCCCGCGCGATTGCCGACGACCGTGGGCGAGCAGGTCGCGCGCATGGACGGCATCGTCCAGCACCAGCTCGCGCGCGCCGCCGCCGGCGGCTCGTCGCGCTTCGTGCCGTACCTGGCGATCGAGCCGGTCGTGCAGCGCGTGCGCGAGTCGCTCGCCAAGGTGTACGCCGACAAGGCGCTCGCGTTCACGATCGACATCGCCCCCGCGCTCGCGTGGCGCATCGACGAGGGCGACGCGTTCGAGCTGCTCGGCAACGTGATGGACAACGCCGCGAAGTGGGCGAAGCGCCGCGTCGCGGTGCGCGCGCGCCGCGACGACGGCGAGCTGCGCATCGCGATCGACGACGACGGCCCGGGCTTCAGCGACACCGAGTCGGTCCGGCGGCTGCACGTGCGCGGCGACGAACAGGTGCCCGGCCACGGCGTCGGCCTCGCGGTCGTCGACGACCTGGTCGCGAGCCACGGCGGCACGCTGACGCTCGGCCGCTCCGACCTCGGCGGTGCCCGGGTCGAGATCGTCCTTCGCGCTGCCTGAACGACGCGGAACGACGCTGAGCGACGATCTCGCGTTCGTTCAGCGAGCGTTCATGGTCGCCCGCGCAAGATGCCTCCATCGCAACCAGGAGGTCACCATGAACCGCTCCTTCTCCCGCAAGATCGTCCTCGCTTCGCTGGGTGTCGCCGCCGCGCTCGGCGCCGCGACCGCGGCGCAGGCGCACACCGACGTCAGCTTCTCGATCGGCTTTCCGATCGCGCCGGCGTACGTCGAGCCGGCACCGATGGTCGTGCAGCCCGCGCCCGTCTACGTGCAGCCCCGGCCGGTGGTTGTCCAGCCGCGCCCGGTCGTCGTCGCGCCGCCGGCGTACGTCTACGAACGCGGCTGGGTGCCGTCGTCCGGCCGCTTCGAGCGCGATCGCGACTGGCGCCGCGACGACTGGCGCCGGCGCGAATCGGACCACCGCGAGCACCGCTGGGACCGCTCGTTCATCGGCCGCGGCTGGCAGTGACCGTCGGCGCGATCCCGCGGGCAGGCGTGCTCAGCGCTGCGAACGCGCCGCGCCTGCTCGGGGCCGAACGCCGCGACAGGTCCCGAGGCCGCAGCGACCGCGTTCAGGCGGTCTGGCGGGCGAAGAACCACGCCGCTGCGCAGAGGACGACGCCGACGACGTAGAGCAGCCAGGTCTCGCCGACGACGTACGGATAGAGCATCAGCGCGAGGCCGATCCAGCGCTCGCGCGGGCGTCGGCGTCGCTTGCCGTCGTAATACGCGACGAGTCCGGCGACGCCGAACACGACGACGCCGACGATGTAGGCCGCGCTCGGCAGCGTGAAGCCGAGCTCGCGGAGCAGCTCGAGCTCATTCGCCATGCGAGCGGGACCGCCGCACCGGCGACGACGTCCCGCAATCGCGAAGCTACCACGCAAGCTCCCGCGAGCACGCACAATCGGCCCTCCCGGGAGGCGTTGCATGTTCTCTTGCCTGCTACGCGGCGCGTCGCTCGCCGTGCTCGCCGTCGGCCTCTGCGCTGCCGCGCAGGCGCAGACGTCGGCCTCGCCGTCCACGGCGCATCCTGCTGCGGCAGTCGCGAGCTCGCCCGCGTCGACGCAGAAGAAGAAGCGCGCCGCGGCGGCGAAGACGCCGCCGGGCAAGCCGCCGCGCGGCGCGGCGCCGTGCGGCG
>JASLGD010000388.1 GCA_030150305.1 Caldimonas sp.
CGCCGCAATGCCGTACACGTTGTCGCTGGCGTCGGTGTCGTTCGTCTTCGCGACAGTCCTTGGCTTGGCGCTGGGCATCTTCTCCGGCTCTCGCCGGAGTAGATGGCAGGACAAGATTGTTCAGTCCGTGGCGTTGACCGGCCAAGCGATCCCGTCCTTCTGGCTCGGCATTGTGCTCATCGAGCTCTTTGCCGTTCGGCTGCGCTGGCTGCCGGCTGGCGGGAGCCAGAGTTGGGACAGCATCGTGCTACCCGCGTTCGCACTGGGATGGTATTTCCTTGCGGCGTTCTTGAGGTACATGCGCTCCTCGATGCTTGACGTGATGGGCGCCGACTACATCACGATGGCGAACGCCCGTGGCCTGACTCGCCGATCGGTCGTCTGGAAGCACGCGGCCCGCAACGCGTTGCTGGCACCGTTGACGTTTATGGGCGTAGCGCTGGGCACGCTCATCACTGGATCGCTGGTCATAGAGACCGTCTTCGCGTGGCCGGGCCTGGGATTGCTCTCAATCAACGCTGTGCTCTCGGCGGACTACCCCCTGTTGCAGAGCGTGGTAGTGGTTTTCACCGCGCTATACATGGCCGCATCACTGGTCGTCGACCTTATCTACATGGTCCTCGATCCCAGGGTGCGGCTATTTGATACACCCTGAGGAGAGCACCGTGGCTATTACCGACGAGAAGGCTCCGGCTCGGGGAGATGGCGGCTTGCGCCGCGGCCTTCGTACACGCATCACCGGTGGTCGCAAGAGGCCGCCCGTTCTTGCGCTGGCTATCCTGCTAGTCCTGCTCGCTTGCACCATCGCCGGCACCTGGCTCGCACCCCACGACCCGCTCGGCGGCGAACTCGGCCTGCGAAACATGCCACCGTTCTGGCTGCACGGCGGGTCGCGCAGTTACGCACTCGGCACCGATGACCTTGGGCGCGACATGTTGTCCCGCATGATTGTCGGGGCGAGGAACTCGCTGCTCATCTCTGTCATATCGCTGGTGGTCGGCGGTGCGCTTGGGACGGCCCTTGGCCTCCTGTCCGGCTGGTTCGGCGGATGGCTCGATGAGGTGACCATGCGTCTGGTGGACGTTTCTTTGGCTGTGCCACTAGTCCTCGTGACGCTGGTCTTCATCGCCTCGTTCGGGGCCTCGATCCCGCTGCTCATTGTGATCCTCTCGCTCTACGTGTGGGTGCGGTTCGCCCGGGTCGTGCGCGGGGAAGTGCTGCGCATCAAACATCAGGATCACATCGCGTTGGCCCGGATCGCCGGGGCATCTACGCCGCGCATTCTGGCGGTGCACGTGCTGCCTGGCATTCGTAACACGCTGGTCGTCATTGCCACACTTGAGGCCGGGATCTTGATTCTTTTGGAGGCAACGCTAAGTTTCCTCGGAGCAGGCGTCCCGCAACCGACTCCGACCTGGGGCAACATGGTTGCCGAAGGTCGCCCATTCCTGATCAATGCATGGTGGATCTCAACCCTGCCCGGGATCGCCATCATGGTCGCGCTGCTCGCCTTCAACCTGCTCGGCGAGTGGCTGCGCCAGCGACTCGACCCGCGGATGGGCCAATCCGAGTAGGCGCGGCGCGCGTGGCGACCCGAATGAAGCGACCGCGACGACCTCACAGCGCGCACTTGAGCGTTGAGCAGCGCAGGCAAAAGACGAAAGACAGGTTCGACCATGAACGATTTCTCATCGGACGACGGGCGGACGGCGTCGCCCGTGCTGCTCGTGCATGGATCCTGGCACAGCGCCTGGCACTGGCACGAGATCGTCGACCTTCTCACTGCCGCGAGGATCCCGGCGCGGGCCGAGGAACTGCCGCTGACGACGTTCGAGGACGATGTAAGCGCGGTTCGAGACGCCGTGGAGGAACTCGGGCCGGACGTCGTCGTTTGTGCGCACTCCTATGGCGGCCGTGTCGTATCGACGGCTCTCGACGGCGGTCCCACCGTCGGCCATCTGATCTACGTTTCCGCTCCGGTGCTGGACGAGACGCAACTTCGCGGGTTCAGGCGGGCTCGCAGTTTCGGTAGCCCCGATGTCCCCCCATTCGAAACGGCGCGGGACATGTTCTACTCCGAGCTTCCGTTGGACGCGGCCCGCGAGGCTTACGCCCACCTGCGCCCGATGACGTCAGGAGTCGGCGAGCTCCGTGGGCTCGAGCTCCGCCCTTGGCGCACAGTGCCATCGACGTACGTCGTCTGCACCCGCGACCACACGTCGGCTCCAGAGCTTCAGCGGAAGATGGCGGCCAATCTCAACCGCGCCGTCGAGGTCGAGGCTGATCATTCCCCGTTCCTCTCGGCGCCGAGGGCGCTCGCCAGGGTGATCGCGGAGACCGCCGGCGCCCATGGAGGGATAACTTGATGGACGAATGGAATTGCTTGATGTAGATCACGCCGAGGACGAGGACGCCACTTCAGGCTCGCAGCTTGCCGCCATCGACGACCAGCGTCTCGCCGGCCATGAAGGATGAGTCGTCCGATGCCAGGAAGAGGGCCGCAGTCGCGATCTCCTCGGGTAGCCCCGGGCGACCCAACGCTGAGGCCGTCTTGTCATGGTCGCTGGAG
>JASLGD010000405.1 GCA_030150305.1 Caldimonas sp.
CTCCGAGCAGCTGCCGGAGACGATCGCGCTGCGGCCGCGCAGCGAGGGCAGCGCGGCCGCGTCGGCCGACGGCGCGATGCCGAAGTTGCGCGGCAGCCCGATCGCGAGCCCCGAGCCGGCGCACACCACCGCCAGCGAGCGCGCCGCCGCGCCGAGGCGGAAGAGATCGTCGTTGTCGATCGCGTCGGCGATCGCGATCGCGACGCCGCTGGCGCGCAGCTCGGCGAACCGCGCCTCGATCGCCGCGCTCGACGCGCCGGTCGCGCGGTGATCGACGAGGCCGACGCGGCGCGGCGGTCGGCCGCCGGTGCGCTCCGGCGCGAGCTGCGCCTGCAACACGCGGACGAGGTTCGCGTCGGTCATCGGCGTCAGCGGGTGGTGCCGCATGCCGCTGTCGGAGAGCAGCACGTCGCCGACGAAGAGGTGGCCCTTGAAGACCGTGCGCGCGTTGTCGGGAAACGCCGGTGTCGCGATCGTGAACTCGCAGCCGAGCTCGTCCATCAGCGCCTCGAGCACCGGGCCGATGTTGCCGCGCGACGTCGAGTCGAACGTCGAGCAGACCTTGAAGTAGATCTGCGACGCACCGTGCTCGCGCAGCCAGCGGCACGCGGCGAGCGACTGCGCGACCGCCTGCTCGGGCTCGATCGTTCGCGACTTGAGCGCGACGACGACGGCGTCGGCGTCCGCCGCCGCGCCGTCGCGCGGCACGCCGATCGTCTGCACCGCGCGCATGCCGGCCCGCACGAGGTTGTTGGCGAGGTCGGTCGCGCCGGTGAAGTCGTCGGCGATGCAGCCGAGGCGGATCGTCATCGCTTCTTCGGCAGCTCGATGCCGGGGAAGATCTTGATCACCGCGGCGTCGTCCTCGCGCGCGAAGCCGGCGCTCGAGGCCTGCATGAACATCTGGTGGGCGGTGCTCGCGAGCGGCAGCGGAAACTTGGTCGCGCGCGCCGTGTCGAGGACGAGGCCGAGGTCCTTGACGAAGATGTCGACCGCCGAGAGCGGCGTGTAGTCGCCGGCGAGGACGTGCGCCATCCGGTTCTCGAACATCCAGCTGTTGCCGGCGCTGTGCGTGATGACGTCGTAGAGCTGCGCCGGATCGACGCCTTCGCGCAGGCCGAGCGCCATCGCCTCGGCGGCGGCGGCGATGTGCACGCCGGCGAGCAGCTGGTTGATGATCTTGACCTTGCTGCCGTTGCCGGCGCGGTCGCCGAGGCGGTAGACGCGCGCCGCCATCGCGTGCAGGAACGGCGCGGCGGCGCTCCACGCCGCGTCGCGCGCAGCGCCCATCACCGTCATCTCCCCCGACGCCGCCTTGGCAGCGCCGCCCGAAATCGGCGCGTCGACGTAGAGCAGCCCGAGCGCTTCGACGCGCCGCTCGAAGTCGATCGAGACGTTCGGATCGACCGTCGAGCACATCACGAAGACGCTGCCCGGCCGCATCGCCGCCGCGGCGCCGTCGTCGCCGAACAGCACCGCTTCGGTCTGCGCGGCGTTGACGACGACCGAGACGACGACGTCCGAGCGCCTCGCGAGCTCGGCGACGCTCGCGCACGCGCTTCCGCCTGCCTTCGCGAACGCAGCGGCGACGCCGTCGCGGACGTCGCAGACGTGGACGTCGGCGCCGGCGCGGCGCAGCGATCCGGCCATGCCCGATCCCATCGCGCCGAGGCCGACGACGCCGACGCGGCGAGCGACGATCGAGTCGCTGTGCGCAGCGTCGCTCACAACGACGAAGCCTCCATGCGCAGCTGCACCGCGGCGCCCGAGGCGACCGAGGGCTTGCCGAGGCGATCGGCGCGCACGCCCGCATTGCGCAGGTGCAGCTGGACCTGCGCGGCGCGCTTCAGCGCCAGCTCGTCGCTGCCCTTGGCGTCGGCCGGCGCGGCGATCAACGTCACCTGCGCGATCGGCACGCGTTGCAGGCTCTGCGTCATCTTGTCGAGGACGGCGCCGAGCGCGGGCTTGACCTTGCTCGCCCCCTGGTCGAAGCAGAACTCGCGCGGCACGTCGATCGCGATCGCGTTGTCGTCGAGCTGGCGGATCTTCACCGGCGTCCCCTTGAACCACGAGTTCAGCCACTTCTGCTCGGCGGCGAGGTGCGCCGGCGCGGCGGCGCGCTGGTCGGGAGTCGGTGGCGGTGCCGGAGCTGGCGCCTGCGCGGGCCCCGGTGTGGACGCGGGCGCCGGCCCAGGCGTCGACGACGACGGCGCCGGCGGCGTGCTGCTGCACCCGGCGACGGCGGCGACGAGCGCGATGAGGAGGATCGGAAAGCGCATGGCGCTCGATTCTGCGGCCCCCGGCGGCCGCGCGCCTCGGTGTTCAGCCCGGTGCCGGCGAGCTCGCTCGCCAGGCCTCCACCCAACGCCGCGCCGACTCGCCGACGTCTTCGGCCGCCATCCCCGGCTTGTACAGGCTCGACCCGATGCCGAATCCGCTCGCGCCGGCGTCACGGTAGGCCGCCATGTTGGTGAGCGAGACGCCACCGACCGGCATCACGACGGTTGCGGGATCGAGTACCGCGCGCAGCGCCTTCACGGCCGCGGGCGGGATCATCTCGGCAGGAAAGAGCTTCAGCCCGGCGGCGCCGGCGGCGAGCGCCGCGAACGCCTCGCTCGCGCTCAGCACGCCGGGCAGCGGCGCCATCCCGAGCGAGACCGCCTCGGCGACGACGTCGCGATCGAAGTTCGGCGCGACGACGAGCTCGGCGCCGGCGGCGTGGACGTCGCGCACCGCGCTCGCGCTGAGCACGGTGCCGGCCCCGACGAGCGCATCGGGAAAAGCATCGGCGAGCGCGGCGATGCTCACGAGCGGATCGGGCGAGTTGAGCGGCACCTCGATCATCCGCCAGCCGGCATCGACGAGCGCCGAGCCGATCGCGACCGCTTCGTCGGGCCGCACGCCGCGCAGGATCGCGACGAGCGGAAGATCGGCGCAGGCGACCGCGAAGCGCTGCAGCGGCGACGATGTCATCGGGGTGCTCCCTGGCGCGCGCGGCGCAGGCGGTCGATCGTCCAGAGGCCTCGCCAGACGGCAGCCTCGTCGAAGACCCGCGCGTCGACACCGCACGTCGCGAGCGCGCGCGCGTAGCGCTCGGTGAGCGCCGCTGCGCCGACGAGCGCAAGCGAGCGGACGCCGGCGAGCGGCCGGCAGCGCAGCTCTTCGCCGATGACGAGGCCCGACAGGTAGCTCGCGAGCGACTTCGCCGGCAGCTCGCCGAAGAGCGATCGCGTGCGCACGCCGAACGCCGTCTGCAGCAGCCCGCAGGCAGCGACGGCGCGGCGCACGCCGGCGTCGAATGCAGCGCCGTCGAGCACATCGTCGCCTTCGGGCGGCAGGCCGCGGCCGAGGATCGAGTGCCGCCGCAGCAGGGCGTAGAACTCGCCGCTCATCGCGGTCGAGAAGTGGACGAGGCGGCCCTTGTCGAGCGTCATCCACTTGCTGTGCGTTCCCGGCGAGAGGACCACCGCCGAGTCGGTGCCGAGCAGCTCGAGGACGCCGATCGCCTTCACCTCCTCGCCGCGCAGCACGTCGGGAACGCCGTCGACGACGCACGACGCACCCGGGACGATCGCGATGTCGCGCCGCTTCGCCGACGCGTCGCCGATCGGCTGCAGCCGCGCGACGAAGTCGTCGCGGCCGCACGGGCACGGCACGTAGGCGGCCTCGACCCAGCCCTGGCGGCTGCCCACCATGCCGGCCATCAGGCAGCGCGTTCCGGGCGCGTCCATCCAGTCGCCGAACGCAGCCTCGAAGACGGCGTCGAATCCCGCCGTCTCGACCTTGAGCATGCCGTCGTCGCTCGAGCGCACGTCGAGCACGGTGCCGTGCTCGTCGATCAACGCAGCGCGCAGGCTCGAGCTGCCCCAGTCGACAGCGACCAGGCGGCTCATCGTTGCATCCTCATCGGCACGGCGAAGGCATCGTAGCGCGCTGCTCGTGTGCAACTCGCCCGCCGGGTGTTCCCGACGGCTCCTCGATCGGGACGCCGGCAGCGACCGGTGCGCCGAAGCTCGGGGAGTCGCCGCACCAGCCGAAGCGCTGCGCGCGCACCGAGCGCGCCGACCAGCCGCCGCCGCGGCGGTCGATCGCGTGGTAGACGATCCAGTCCTCGCGGCCGTCGGGCGATCGCACGAAGCTGGGGTGACCGACGCCGAAGACGCCGCGGGCGACGTCGCCGGCGAACACCGGCCCCGGTTCCTTGCGCCACGACGCGGCGCTGAGTGGATCGCCGCCGAGATAGCGCAGCATGCCGAGCGCGTACGCGTCGCTCCAGCTCGCCGCGGCGGAATAGACGATGAACGTCGACCGGCCGTGGCGAAGCGGCTCGGGCGACTCGAGCAGCGGCGCGACCGCGCGCTCCCAGTCGAGCTCGGGCGCGGCGATCGCATGCCGTGCGCCGACGATCGTCCACGGGTCGCGCATCGCGGCGATGTAGAGGAGCTGGGGGAAGTCGCCGCCGCGGCCGGGCCACCCCGACCAAACGAAGTACAGGCGGCCGCGCAGCGCGAGCACGACGCCGTCGATCGCCCACAAGTCGTCCTCGTCTGCAACACGGCCCTTCAGCTGCCAGCGGCCCTGCGGATCGTCGTCGAGCGCGGCGAGCGCGTACATGCGGTGGTGCGCGTTGTCGCCGTCGCTGGCAGCGAAGTGGATGAACCAGCGGCCGTGAATGCGCTGCAACTCGGGCGCCCACAGCTGGCGGCTGTACGGTGTTCCGGGCGGGGCGCGAAAGACGATCGTGAGCGGCGCTGCACCGATGTCCTGCAGGCGCCGGGCGCGGGCGACGCCGATCGCGGTGTCGCCGACGGCACGGCAGTAGAAGTAGTAGCCGCGATGGAAGACGACCGATGGATCGGCCGAGCCGGTGTCCCGGGCGGCGACGATCGGGTTCACGAACGTCGCGGCCGCAACCTCGACTGCGTGGATCGCGAACGCGGACCCGAGCGCGATCGCGATCCAACGGCGAAGAAGTCGTGCGGCGACCCCGCTCGCGGAGAGGCGATCCCCGAGGCCGCGCCCGCTCACTGTATATTTGTACAGATGTCGCCCGTCGCCCTCGCCACCGTCCCCCGGCCCGAGATTCTCGTCGGCGAGCACGACCGCGAGCAGTTGCCGCTCTCACTCGCGGCCGAGGGCGTCGTGCGCTATGTCTGGCAGAGCGCGTTCGGACCGATCCTGATCGAAGTTCGCGACGGGGTCGCGTTCGTCAACGGCGAGGCGGTGACGCCGATCGCCGAGACGGAGCGCGCTGCATTGTCGTGACCGGTCGGGCGCTATCGCCGGTCGCGCGCTGCCTCAGCGTCGGGATCGCGACCGGTCCCGTCCTCGCAAGTTAGCTACGACGTCGCGCGCCAAGGCTGGCGGACCGACGAACGCGAGCGCGCGACATGACTCTCGAACGCTCGCGCGCGCTCGCGGCTCGTGCGAACGCGCTCGGCCCACGGGTTGGTTGCGCGAACGCGTCGAGTCGCGTCGGCGACCTCGGCCTGCCACGGCAACGCGTACGTGATTTGGTTGAGCTGCACGGCAGCCATGAAATCGGGAAGACTCGCGCCGCTGTTGTCGATGAAGCCGATGTTGCTCACGACTCCCATCGGATCGGACATCGCGAACACACCGTCCATGGTCTCGATCCAGTCCCAGGCGATTCCGATTCCCGAGTCACTCCCGCCCCAGATCGTGTGGCCGAGCAGCCGCCCGTAATCGTCGCAATCGCCCGACACCGTGGTGCCGAGGTGGTGCAAGTCCGAAGCGATTTCCATTGCGGGCTCGACGGTACGCTCGATAATCGGCCACGCAGCGATCATCCATGGTTGAAGTTGTTGCATCGTCGTCGTGATCGTGAAGGTGCGAGGCAGTGTTGCGCAAATCGCGCACGCGCGGGCCTACCCGATCGAGGAGTTGCAAGGGTTCCAGGGTGAAGCTAAAGGATTACCAGGAGGTGGCAGAGGCCGCCGACATGCCGACGCTCGAGTCGCGTCTCGTCCGTTTCGCAAACGACCTCGGCTTCGGCATCATTTCCGGCGCACTCGTCGTCGAGCACGGTGCCACCCGGGTGAGTTCGTTCCCGTTCGGAAACATCCCCGAGGCCTACAAGAGCACCTCCGAAAGCGTCGAGCGGGGCCAGCGCGATCCGGTCATGCGTCGCCTGAAACGCCTGTCCACGCCCTTCGTCTATGACCAGAACATGTATGTCGACGAGGATGCGGCGGACATCTGGGAGGTTCAGGCGTTCTTTGGATACAAAACGGGTATCGCGATGGCCTTGCACCTTCCCGGAGGCAGGCACTTCATCATGGGCGTCGATCGCGATCAACCACTACCCCAAGACGACGCGCAACTCACGCGCATGATGGCCGATCTCCAATTGTTGGCAGTTCATGCCCAGGAAACGACACTTCGGCTGCTTGTTCCGGATGCCGCGGACGTCCAGTACCTGCCAAAGCTGACGGAACGCGAAATCGAAATTCTGAAATGGACTGCTGAGGGGAAGAGCGCCTGGGCGGTCGGCCAGATCCTCAACATCAGCGAGCACAACGTGAAGTACCACATCAAGCGCATCCTCACGAAACTCGCCGTCGGTTCCAAGCACCAAGCCGCAGCCAAAGCAAGGACCTTCGGACTCATCTAGCACGGTCACGGCCACAAATCAAGTCTTCGACGGAGTAGTTCGCGCGCACAAGGGCACGGTGCTTCAATCCCTGAATCGAGTCGCTCACGACTCCTTTCTTGGAGACCAAGATGCTCGCGATCTTTCTTGAGGTGCTGTTCGGACTTCCCGGCACCGGCTGGTAGCTCTCTGCGGGAGCAGCAGGTATCGGGCAATCGTGTTTGCCGACGAGCCGCCAACTAAGCGGAGTCGCTCCTCTACGCTTCGGTGCTTTCCTTTCCATGTCGGGCCCTCCGTTGCTGCGTGCGTGAACGCGGTCCACTCAGGGACCGCAAACGGGCGCATCGCTAGGGTCGCCTGGATCTTTGGGTTGGGCGTGCCACGGACGACGCCCGGCCCGTCGCTCGGCGAGCGTAGCTACTCGACCGTGGAAATCATCACCTCCGAAGACCGCTTCTGGGACGCCTGCCCCTGCGCCCCGCTCGTCGTCGGCTACGTCACCGACCTGCTCGGCGTCGAGGCGACGCGGTGGGAGTTCGCGAAGGCGATCGTCCGCAGCGGGCACGTGTCGACGCTCTTCGTCGGCCCGAGCGCCTCGAGCGATGCGCTCGAGCTCTGGGTCAGCGCAACCCACGAAGGACCCGAAGGATGGCGATTGCGCCACAGCGAGCTGCCGGCCCGCTCCCGCGCATGAGGGACCGCCGCAAGGAGATCCGTTCGCACACGCGCCAACAGATGGTCAGTCTGGCGCTCGACGTGACGTCGCTCGACGCGAAGGACGTCGAGGAGGCGCTCGTCTACCTCTACACGTCGAACCCGGTGCGCTGGCAGGCGTTCATGGACGGCGCCGTCGAGCTCGTCCAGGCGGCCAACACCGACCGCTCCGGATTTCCCGACACGACGCAGCCCGGAGACCCCTGAGCCGTCTCGTCCCGCGATCGGAGTAGCGTGGCCATGCCGCCGCGGCGAGCCGCGGCCTCCGGAGCGAGCGATGACGACCACAGACGAGCAGCCGGTCTTCGAGACCGAGAACCCGGCGACGCTGGCGCGCGGCAAGCGCTACGTCGGCCATAGCGCCGCCGAAGCGGCCGAGCGGGCGCGGCGCGCCGCCGATGCGCAGCGCGGCTGGCGGCGGACGGGATTCGCCGAGCGCACCCGCTGCATGGCGAAGGCCGCCCAGGTCCTGCGCGCGCGGCGCGACGAGTTCGCGGCGCTGATGACCGAGGAGATGGGCAAGCCCGTCAGCGACGGCATCGCCGAGGTCGAGAAGTGCGCGAGCGCGTGCGAGCACTTCGCGGCGAACGCCACGCGCTACCTGGCGCGCGAGGACGTCGCGATCGAGCACGCCAAGGCGTTCGTCACCTTCCAGCCGCTCGGCGTCGTGCTCGCCGTGATGCCGTGGAACTTTCCGTTCTGGCAGGTGTTCCGCTTCGCGGCGCCGGCGCTGATGGCGGGCAACGGCGGCGTCCTCAAGCACGCGAGCAACGTTCCGGGATGCGCGCTCGCGATCGAGTCGGTGTTTCGCGACGCCGGTTTTCCCGAGCATCTGTTCCAGACCGCGCTCATCCGCAGCGACGCGGTGCGCCCGCTCATCGACGACGCCGCGATCGCGGCGGTGACGTTGACCGGCAGCGTCGCCGCCGGGCGCAGCGTCGCGGCCGCGGCCGGCGCAGCGCTGAAGAAGTGCGTCCTCGAGCTCGGCGGCTCCGATGCGTACGTCGTCCTCGAAGACGCCGACATCGCCGAGGCGGCGCGCGTCTGCGCTGCGGCGCGGATGGTCAACGGCGGCCAGAGCTGCATCGCCGGCAAGCGATTCATCGTCGTGCGCGCGGTGCGCCGTGCGTTCGAGGAGGCGTTCGTCGCCGCGATGCGCGGGTACGAGCCCGGCGATCCGCGCGACCCGAAGACCCGGCTCGGCCCGATGCAGAGCGTCGCCGCGCGCGACCAGGTGCACGCGCAGGTCGAGGCGAGCGTCGCCGGCGGGGCGAAGCTGCTGCTCGGCGGCGTCGTCCCCGACCGGCCGGGAGCGTGGTACCTGCCGACGGTGCTGACCGACGTCGCGCCTGGCCAGCCGGCGCACGACGACGAGGTCTTCGGCCCGGTCGCCGCGATCATCGAGGCCGAGCACGAAGCCGATGCGATCGCGATCGCCAACGCGAGCGAGTTCGGCCTCGGCTCAGGCGTGCTGACGCGCGACCTGCAGCGCGGCGAACGCATCGCCGCCGAAGCGCTCGACGCCGGCCTCTCGTTCGTCAACGAGAACGTCCGCTCCGATCCGCGCATGCCGTTCGGCGGCGTCAAGCACTCGGGCTTCGGCCGCGAGTGCGCGGGCTACGGCATCCGCGAGTTCGTCAACATCAAGTCGGTGTACGTGAAGGCGTGAGCGGCACGCCTTCGACCGGGTAGATCCGGACCGGCCGCGTCGCGACCGGGAAGCCCGCACCGCCGAGCGCCGCCGCGATCGCCCTGTTGGTGTCGAAGTAGACCTGCCAGTAGTGGTTGGAGTGGCAGTACGGCCGCACCGCGAGCTTCGGCCCGAACTCGTTGAACTCGAGGATCTCGACGTCGACCGCAGGCGTCGCCGTGGTGTTCGGCACCCTGGCGACCGCGTCCTTCAGCAGCGCGATCGCGCGCGGCAGGTCGGCTCCGCCGGCGAGCTGCGCGAACAGCTCGACGCGGCGGTACGGGTTGGCGGTGTAGTTCTTGATGTCGTTGCCGATCACCTTCGTGTTGCCGACGACGGTCCTGACGTTGTCGGGCGTGTTGAGCGTGGTGCCGAAGAGGCCGAGCTCGATCACGGTGCCCTCGACCGTGCCGACGTTGACGTAGTCGCCGACCTGGTACGGCCGCAGCACGAGGAGGAAGATCCCCGACGCGAAGTTGCCGAGCAGCCCGCTCCACGCGGCGCCGATCGCGACGCCGGCGCCGGCGACGAGCGCCGCGAACGACGTCGTCTCGACGCCGAAGTAGCCGAGGATCGCGACGACGAGGATGATGTTGAGCGCGATCGAGACGAAGCTGACGATGTAGTGCTGCACCGTCGCGTCGACGCGCTGGCGCGTCATCGCGTTGCCCATCAGCCGCACGGCGAGGCCGATCAGCCAGCGCCCGACGATGAAGACGACGATCGCGCCGATCACCTTGAGGCCGAACGCGAGCAGGATCGGCTGCATCTGCTCCCACCAGCCGACGACTCTTGCAGTGTCCATGCGTGTCTCCCGCGAAGATGCGAGCGACTCTAGGCGCCGGCGCGCGACGCGTTCATTGGCCCAAGGACCTATCGACACCGCCCGGGCCCGCGCGCCCACTGGCGGCCCCTCCGCGCGCGCCTTCGCCGCAGCGCTCCCCCCTCCCAGGAGAACGACTTGTCCCGCCTGACGACCCTGCTCGCC
>JASLGD010000421.1 GCA_030150305.1 Caldimonas sp.
AGCAGGCGCGCGGCCACGATCTGCCACAGGCTCCCCGCCATTCCGCACAGCGCGGACGCGACCGTGAAGCCCACGATCGACGCGAGGAACACCGCGCGGCGGCCGTAGCGGCCCGTCAGCCATCCGGTGAGCGGCGTCGCGATCGCCGCGGCGACGATGTACGACGTCAGCACCCACGTGATCTGGTCCTGCGCAGCCTGCAGGCTGCCCTGCATGTGCGGCAGCGCGACGTTGGCGATCGTGGTGTCGAGCGCCTGCATGATCGTGGCCAGCATCACCGAGACGGTGATGAGGCCGCGATGCGCGACGGCAGTCTTCATGCTCAGGTCGCGAGCGCGGCAGCGTCGGCCTGGAGCGCGACCAGACCTTCGCGCGCCTTGCGCAGGAGCGCGACCAGCGTCTTGCGCTCCGCCGCGGTGAGGGCGGCGAGCGCGCGCGCGTGCAAGGCGTCGCTGAGCGCGATCGCGGCGTCGAGCGCCTGCTCGGCGCGCGGCAGCAGATGGATCTCGTTGACGCGCCGGTCGCTCGCGCTCGGCCGCCGCTCGACCCAGCCGGCCGCCTCCATCCGGTCGACGAGGCTGACGACGGCCATCGCGCTCAGCCCCATCTCGGCGGCGAGCGCCGCCTGCGAGACCGGCTCGCCGTGCGCAGCGAGCGACGCGAGCAGGCGGCACTGCGCCCGCGAGAGGCCGAGGCGCTCGCGCGCTTCGCGGTCGAACTGCTCGCCGTAGAGCTTGGCCACTTCGTTGACGAGAAAGGCGAAGCGGTGGCTGAAGTCGCGCCTCATACAGGCGCTGATTGTAAGCCTGTTTACTAATCCTGCTTTGCGGGGTCAGGTGCTCGCGAGGTAGCGAGCGTGCAGCGCCGGCTGGTGCGGGTGGAGCGCCGCGTGCAGCACGTACGCGGCGCCGCCGACGGCGGCCGCGAGGTCGGCATAGCGCGCGAGCTGGACGCGCGGAGCCTTGAGCCCGGCGCGCGACGCGTAGTCGGCGAGGATCGTCTTCGTCGCATCGAGCAAGGCGTCGCCACCGAGCGTGACCGTTTCGCCGCCGAGCACGATCGCCTGCGGGTTGAACGTGCTCCAGGCGTTCTGCACGAGCACGCCGAGCGCGCGGCCGGCACGCGCGAACGCGGCGCGGGCGTCGTCGTTGCCGGCATCCATCCGCGCGCGCAGGCGCTTGCGATCGATCTTCTGCCCGCGCAGGCACCCGGCCGCTGCGGCGATCGACCGCAGTCCGATGTACGCCTCGGCGCAGCCGAGCCGGCCGCACGAGCACGGCGCGCCGTCGATGACGAGCGTCGTGTGCCCGATCTCTCCCGCCGAGCCGCTCACTCCGGTGAAGAGCGATTCGTTGAGGATGATCCCGGCGCCGACGCCGATGCCGCAGCTGACGTAGACGAGCGGGTCGGCGACGCTGCCGTCGCGGAAGTCGCATTCGCCGACTGCGGCCAGGTCGGCTTCGTTCTGCAGGAAGATGGGCAGCGTGCCGAGGCCCGCGGCAGCGAGCCGGGCGGCGAGCGGCCGGCCGATCTCGACGCCGCGCCAGCCGATGTTCGGCGCGAACTCGAGCACGCCCGATCGCTTGTCGACCGGTCCGTGCAGGCCGACGCCGAGCCCGAGCAGCCGCACGCCGCGGCGCACGACCTTGGCCGCGAGCGCGCTCGTCATCGAAGCGAGCTGCCGACACGCGTCGTCGGGCTCGCGCGATTGCAACGTCGCCTCCGCAGCCTCGAGCACCGCGCCGCGGATCGAGGTCGCGACGACGCGGATCGCATCCGGCGCCAGCTCGGCGCCGAGCAGCACGATGCGCTTGCCGTCGAGGCCGAGCGGCGTCGGCCGTCGGCCGAGCGCGCCGGTGGCCGACGCGTCGGCCTCGACGAGCCAGCCTTCGTCGATCAGCTCCTGCGTCAACAACCCGACGGTCGATCGCATCAGCCCGCTGCGCTCGGCGAGCTCGGCGCGCGAGATGCCCTCCTCCTCGCGCACGAGGCGCAGCAGCCCCATGCGATTGACCGCCTTGACGAACTGCTGGTCGCCCTTGATCCGGGGCGCGGCCACGGCGTTCAGCGGCCTCCGGAGACGCGCAGGTTCGCTCCCGTGACGTACGACGCCTCGTCCGAGAGGAGGAAGACGACGCTGCTGGCGATCTCGTCGGGCTGGCCGATGCGCTTCATCGGGATCAGCGGCACGACCTGCGCGACGCGCGCGGGCTCGTTGACGCCGGTGTCGGTCAGACCCGGCGTCACCGCGTTGACGCGGATGCCGTCGTCGGCGAGCTCGAGCGACAGTCCCTTGGCGGCGGTGTCGATCGCCCCCTTCGACGCTGCGTACCAGACGTAGACGCCGGGCGCGCCGAGCGTCGCCGTGATCGACGAGACGAGCACGATCGCGCCGCCGGCGCCGCCGTGCTTCGTCGACAGGCGCGGGACGGCGGCGCGGACGGCGTAGAAGGCGCCGAACACGTTCAGCGCGAAGACGTCGCGCATCGCCTGCGAGTCCATCGCCTCGACGCGCGCCATCGGACCCGGAATGCCGCTGTTGTAGACCAGATGCGTGAGCCGGCCGAGCGTGCCGTCGACGGCGGCGAATACGCGCGCGACGTCGCCCTCGTCGGCCATGTCGCCCTGGATCGCCACCGCGCGGCCGCCGGCGGCCTCGACGTCGGCGACGACGGCGGCGGCGGCAGCGGCGTCGCGCTTGTAGTTGACCGCGACGTCGAAGCCGCGCCGGCCGGCGAGGCGGCAGACCGCCGCGCCGATGCCGCGGCTGCCGCCCGTCACGAGCAAGATCGGTCGCTTGGCCATCGTTGCCTCCTCGCGTTAGCCCTAGTGCCCGGCGGCGGTCAGTGTGCCACATTAATTCGAGCATCGAACAAATGAGCGCAACGTCTCCCCGGCACTTCTCGTTGCGGCGCTGGCTCGCGCCGGTCACCGCAATGGCGCCGGCGATCGTCGCCGTGCTCGTCGTCTACGTCGGCTGCCTGCTGTGGACGGTGTTCGTCTCGTTCACCGACTCGCGCTCGATCCCCGACCTCACGTGGTCGGGGATCGCGCAGTGGACGCGGCTGTACGCCGACTACCGCTGGCGCACGGCGATGGGCCACATGTTCGTGTTCGGCGCGTTCTACATCGGCGGCTGCCTCGTCCTCGGCTACCTGCTCGCGGTCTTCGTCGACCAGCGCGTGCGCGGCGAGGACTTCTGGCGCACCGTCTTCCTCTGTCCGCACGCGCTCTCGTTCATCGTCACCGGCGAGCTCTGGAAGTGGTACCTCGATCCCGAGCTCGGCCTGCAGCGCGCGGTGCGGGACCTCGGCTGGACCGGCTTCACGTTCGACTGGATCGCCGATCGCCACATGGCGCTCTACACGATCGTCATCGCCGGAATCTGGCAGAGCGTCGGCGTCGTCATGGTGCTGATGCTCGCCGGGCTGCGCGGCATCGACGAGGACATCTGGAAGGTGACGCGCGTCGACGGCATTCCGCCGTGGCGCGTCTACACGAGCGTCGTGCCGCCGATGGTCGTGCCGTCGATCCTGACGAGCGTCGCGCTGCTCGGCGCCGGCGCGGTCAAGAACTACGACCTCGTCATCGCGATGACCGACGGCGGCCCGGGGATCGCGACCGACGTGCCGTCGAAGTTCGTCATGGAGTACCTCTTCGAGCGCTCCAACATCGGCCTCGCCGCCGCGGGCGCGACGACGATGCTGCTGACGACGGTCGCCGTCGCGCTGCCGCTCGTCGCCTGGCAGTGGTGGCAGCGCCGGCGGCGGGCGAGGCGCGCGGCATGAGCGCGACGACCGCGGCCCTGCGATCGGGCGCGCACCCGGCCGGGCCGCGACCGTGGCGGCTGTCGCCGGCGCGCGTCGGCATCTACGCGTTCCTCGCCGCGGCAGCGGTCTTCTTCCTGGTCCCGATCTGGATCATGGTCGCGACGGCGCTGAAGACGATGCCCGAGATCCGCGGCGGCAGCGTTCTCCTGCCGCCGTCGGCGCTCGACCCGACGGCGTGGCTCAACGCGTGGTCGAGCGCGTGCGTCGGCCTCGAGTGCGCCGGCATCCGGGTCGGCTTCTGGAACTCGGTGCGGATCGTCGTCCCGAGCGTCGCGCTCGCCGTCGCGCTCGGCGCGGTCAACGGCTATTGCCTCTCGTTCTGGCGCTTCCGCGGCGCCGACACGCTGTTCGCGGTGATGCTGTTCGGCATCTTCATCCCGTACCAGATCTTCGTCTTTCCGCTGATCGGGATCACCGCGCGGCTCGGCCTCTACGGCACGCTGCCGGGCATCGTGCTCGTCCACGTCGTCTTCGCGATGCCGATCATGACGCTGATGTTCCGCAACTACTTCGCGACGCTGCCGATCGAGATCTTCAAGGCCGCGCGCGTCGACGGCGCCGGTTTCTGGCGGATCTTCGCGAGCGTGCTGATGCCGATGGCCAAGCCGATCGTCGTCGTCGCCGTGATCTGGCAGGCGACGGCGAGCTGGAACGACTATCTGCTCGGCCTCGTCTTCGCGGGACGCGAGAACCTGCCGATGACCGCGCAGCTGAACCTGCTGGTCTCGGCCGAGATGGGCGCGCACGAGTACAACGTCGACATGGCGGCGACGCTGCAGACCGCGCTCGTTCCGCTCGTCATCTACTTCGTCTCCGGCAAGTGGTTCGCGCGCGGCATCGCCGCCGGCGCGGTGAAGGGCTGAGCGTGGCGGCGACGAAGATCGAGACGCGCGGCCTCTCGGTCGCGTTCAAGGACGTCGCCGCGCTGAAGAGCGTCGATCTGGCGATCGGCGAAGGCGAGTTCCTCGTCCTGCTCGGGCCGTCGGGATGCGGCAAGTCGACGCTGCTCAACGCGATCGCCGGCCTCATCGAGCCGAGCGCCGGCGAGGTCTGGATCGCCGGCCGCAACGTGACCTGGACCGAGCCGAAGGACCGCGGCCTGGCGATGGTCTTCCAGTCCTACGCGCTCTATCCGGCGATGGACGTCTACGGCAACCTCGCCTTCTCGCTGCGCGTCGCCGGCATGAAGAAGGCCGAGATCGACGAGCGCGTCCGGCGCGCCGCCGCGATGCTCGAGCTCGAGCCGCTGCTGCGACGGCGGCCGTCGGAGCTCTCGGGCGGGCAGCGACAGCGCGTCGCGATCGGGCGCTCGCTCGTCCGCGAGGTCGACGTCTTCCTGTTCGACGAGCCGCTGTCGAACCTCGACGCGCAGCTGCGCGCCGAGCTGCGCGTCGAGATCAAGCAGCTGCACCTGAAGCTGCGCAACACGACGGTGTACGTGACCCACGACCAGGTCGAGGCGCTCTCCCTCGCCGACCGCATCGCGGTGATGCGCGGCGGCGTCGTCCAGCAGCTCGCCGATCCGGACACCGTCTACCGCAAGCCCGCCAACCGCTTCGTCGCGAGCTTCCTCGGCTCGCCGCCGATGAACTTCGTCGCCGGCGCGCTGACGCGCGAGGCCGCAGCGACCGCGCTTCGGGTCGACGGCGCGGTCGTGCCGCTGGCGCGCTCGCCGCTCGAAAGCGAGCTCCAGGAAGGCCGCGCGCTCTCGCTCGGCATCCGGCCCGAGGACATCCTGATCGGCGACGACGCCGCAGCGTGCGACTTCCGCTGGAGCTCCGACGTCGCGCTGCGCGAGTCGCTCGGCAGCGAGACGCTGCTCTGGTGCTCGCTCGCCGGGGCGCGCGTCGCCGTCAAGTCGCCGGCGCGCCTCGCGGCGCATGTCGGCGATCGCGTCCCGCTCGGCTTCTCGTCGGACCGCGTCTCGCTGTTCGACGCGCGCACCGAGGAGCGCGTCTGACCTCGCCTGCCCTCAAGAACCATCGAAGGAGACATTCATGAAGACACGCACCGTCCTGAAGGCGCTCGCGACGCTCTCGCTCGCAGCCCTCGTCGTTCCCGGCCGTGCCGCCGATCCGCTGCCGGCCGAGCTCGTCAACGTCTGGACCGGAACCGGCGAGCGCCAGATGCTGAAGGTGCTCGCCGACAACTACGAGGCGGCCGGCGGCAAGTTCGTCAACACGCCGACGCCGACCGGCAACACGGTGATGGCGATGACGGTCAACCGCATCGTCGGCGGCAACCCGCCCACCGCGAGCCAGTTCGCCTTCTCGCGCATCTTCGACGACCTGCTGAAGAAGGGCCAGCTCGCCGACATCGACGACGTCGCCAAGGCCGAGGGCTGGCAGCGCGTGCTGCCCAAGGAGATCTACGACGGCATCTCGTTCAACGGCAAGGTCTACCTCGCGCCGGTCGACATCACGAGCATGAACCGCCTCTACTACAACATCCCGGTGCTCAAGAAGGCGGGCATCGACAAGCCGCCGACCGAGATCAACGACGAGTTCTTCGCCGCGCTCGACAAGCTGAAGGCGAGCGGCGTCATCCCGCTCGCGCTCGGCGGCAATGCGCAGCAGTACCGCTGGACGTGGGACGCCGTGATGTCGGCGGTCGGCGGCAAGGACCAGTGGCTCGCTGTCTACGTGCAGCGCGATCCGAAGGCGATGAAGAACGATCGCCAGCGCAAGGTGTTCGAGACGTTCCGGCGGCTGCGCAACTACATCGACAAGGGGAGCTCCGGGCGCGCCTGGCAGCCGACGACGAACCTCGTGATCTCGGGCCAGGCCGGCATGCAGATCCTCGGCGACTGGGGCAAGGCCGAGTTCGACGCCGCCGGCAAGAAGGCCGGCGTCGACTACGGCTGCGGCCTGCCGGGCGGCATCTTCGTCATGACCGGGGACGTCATCGCGTTCCCGAAGCAGAAGAGCGCGGAGGCCGAGCGCGCCCAGAAGCTGCTCGCCAAGGTCGCGATGGCGCCGGCGACGCAGCTCGACTTCAACCTGAAGCACGCGTCGATCCCGCCGCGCACCGACGTGCCGGTTGCCGGCAACGCCGGCTTCGACCAGTGCGTGCAGACGGCGGCGGCGATCTATTCGAAGGGAACCGACGTCGTGCGCAACTCGGCGCTCATCGTCTCGCCCGACCAGATGGGCTCGATCGTCGATCTGCTGAGCGAGTACTTCAACAGCGACATGCCGACCGACCAGGCGCTCGACCGGTACGCCGCGATCCTGACGGGCAGCAAGTGAGATGACGGCGCGCAAGCTCCTCTTCATCGGCGGCACGGGCCGTCTCAGCTGGTCGTGCGTCGAGCGCGCGCGCGCCAAGGGGTTCGAGGTGTGGGTG
>JASLGD010000647.1 GCA_030150305.1 Caldimonas sp.
GCCGCCCACGCCAGCCCCCGCGCCGCGTGGCGGCGGCGGCGCGGGTCGGGCGCGGCATGCTCGGCAGTGTCGTGGCCGCGCGCGCCGCAGGCAATCGTCGCCGCGCGCGCGGACGCCGGGGTATAGGCGTGAACGCGTTACCGCGGGGTTACCGTGCCGCGGCCGCGCAGAGCGCGCAGAGCGAGCCGCGTGCGCCGAGGGAGCAGAGCGCGCCGAGCGCGCCGAGCAGTCGGCGACGGCACCGATCGCGCCGCTCAGCGCGGCGTGCGCTGCGTCGCGACGTAAAGCTCGCTCGCGGCGACGACGCGCCCGTGCAGCGGCAGGATCCGGTCGACGTCGAGCTTCAGGCGTTCGATGTTGTCGACGAGATTGACGCTGTTCGCGTTGGCGACCGCCGGCGGCGGCGTGTTCGGCGGCGGCGGCGTGAACGCATCGGCCTCGATCAGCAGCCGCTCGCTGGGCAGGTAGACCAGCAGGAAGCTCGCGCTGTGCCGGCTGCCGACGATGCGGTGGACCTCGATCGGTCGCGCCGCGTCGCCGATGTCGAGCTTGTCGCCGACGGCGACGAAGGTCGGCTGCCGGCCCGAGCGCGCGAGCGCGTCGGGTCGGATGCGGTTGGGCTGCTCGAATGCGCGCTCGAAGTAGCGCAGCGTCGCCGCCTGGGCGACGATCGTCGCGCCTTCGGCCGCTGCCGCGCGCACGCCGCCAGCGTGGTCGAAGTGCGCGTGGGTGTTGACGACGGTGCGGATCGGCTTGCCCGGCGCGAGCGTCTTCACGTGCGCGAGGACGGCGAGGGTGCGCTCGTCGTTGAGCGGCGCCTCGACCAGCACGACGCTGTCGTGCAGCGCGATCGCGACGCTGTTGTGCGTGCCGCCGCCGATGAACCAGACGCCCTCGGCGACCTGCTCCGACGTCACGCGCTCGGCGCTGCTGCGCGCCGCCTCGGGCACGGGCAGCGCGAGCGGCGGGTTGACCTGCACGTCCTGCACCGCGAGGTCGAGGACCGCGAAGCCGCCCATCGTCTGGCGGATCAGCATCGGCACCTGGACGCCGTCGACCTTGCGGTACTCCTGGTACGTCGTCACGACCGGCGTGTCGCCGAGCACCGGATCGGCGACGACCGACTCGACGCGGCGAACGAGCCCGTCGCCGTCGACGAACGCCGTCGCGCGGAAGCGCCCGGCGACCATGAAGTCGATCGCCGTCGCGCCGGCGTCGGCGTTGCGCGCGCGCGCGCCGCCGCGTTGCGCCGCCTTCAGCGCGCCGTGCGGCGTGATCCAGAGCTGGTGCACGCGCTCGGTCACCGAACGCGGAACGGGAGTCGCTGTTTCGCCGCTCTGGTTCCAGGCGACCTCGCCGCTCACGAACTGGTCGTTGCGCTGCTGCCCGGTGAGCGGATAGCCGCCGCCGCCGAGCGGCTCGGCGCGGCTGAGCACGACCTCGTCGCGCATCGCGCCACTGGCGTAGTCGATGCTGCGCGTCACCGAGTGCAGCGCGACGCGCGGCCACGCGCCGCCGGGCTCGTACGCCTGGCCGAACGTGTAGCCGGTGCCTTCGCCGCGGTAGCGCAGCGTGCGCAGCTGCGCCGTTCCCATCGCCTGCGACGCGCGCGCGAGCACCGGCTCGGCGTCCTGCGTCGTCGACGTCGTCGTCGTGCAGCCGATGAGCGCGGCGACCGCGACCGCGGCAAGACACGCTCGGAGAACGCGAAAGGCGGCAACGGCCATGGTCGTCGAAACGGTGGTGGCGGGGCCCGAGTAGACCACGTCGCCGGGCGCACGACGTCGGCGATCGGTTCGCCCGCGCGACGCGGCGCCGCGTGCTGCCGTAGGATCGAGGTCGCCTGGCGCCATTCGCAACCGATGAAGCAGTACGTCCTCGACGAGCCGCCCGACGCGCCGTCGCCCGACGCGCAGGCAGCGGCGCGGCCGACCTTGCCGCCGCAACCGTGGCCGTGGCGCGCGCTCCTCGTCCTCGCGGTCGTCGAGCCGCTCGCGCTCGGCGCGCTCTACCTGACTCTGAACGCCGACGCGCGTCCGCGCGAGCGCGCCGAGCCGCTCGGGCCGGCGACGATCGCCGCGTTCGCGCTGCCGCCGAGGCCGACGCAGAGCGGCACTGCGCCCGTGGCCGCTGCGGCCGACCCGGCAGGCGAAGAGAGCCGCATCGCGTTCGAGCAAGGCAAGTACGTCATCCACCTGCGCTCGACCGAGATCGGGCCGGCGCTGGCGATGCTCGCGCAGGCGACGAACGCGAAGGTGCACGGCGCCGACGCGCTGGCGCGCGAGCCGCTGCGGCTGTCGCGCTCGGCGGTCGTCGCGACGCCCGCCGAGGCGTGGCAGGCGGTGCTCGGCGACGTCGCCAACTTCGCGATCTCGTGCGCCCCCAGGACCTGCGCGGTGTTCGTCAGCGCGGGCGCCAAGGCCGACGCGAAGTCGCCGAGCCTCGCGTTCGCCGCGCCGGCGTTCGCGCCCGCCAACGTCGTCGGCAATGGTGGCGAGATGCCCGCCGTCGACCCGTTCGCCGCGGCCGCAGCGCTCACCGCCGGGGCAGCCGGCGTCAACGCCGCGTTGCCCGGAGCGCCCGAAGCCAGCGACTAGGACAACCGAGCGAGCCGCGCCGCCTCCGCGGCGGGCGATGCGGTTCGAAAGGCAGCGACCTCGTCGTCGAGCCGCGTCAGCCGACCGGCAGATAGCGCACCGCGAGCACGCCCTCGATCGCGCCGATCCCCGCGAGCACGTGCTGCTGCACGGCGCTGTCGACGTCGACCAGCGTGTACGCCATCTCGCCGCGCGACTTGTTGACCATGTTGTGGATGTTGAGGCCCGCGTGCGCCATCGCGGTCGAGATCTGGCCGAGCATGTTGGGCACGTTCGCGTTGGCGATCGCGACACGCCACGCCGACTCGCGCGCCATCGCGACCTGCGGGAAGTTGACCGCGTTCGTGACGTTGCCGTGCTCGAGGTAGTCGCGCAGCTGGTCGACGACCATCACCGCGCAGTTGTCCTCGGCCTCGCGCGTCGACGCGCCCAGGTGCGGCAGCGCGATGACGCGCGGCCGGCCGTGCAGCGCCGCCGACGGGAAGTCGCAGACGTAGTGGCCGAGGCGGTCGGCGGCGAGCGCGGTGACGACCGCGGGGTCTGCGACGACGCCGTCGCGGCTGAAGTTGAGCAGCACCGCGCCGGGTCGCATCAATCCGATGTTGCTGTCGTTGACGAGGTGGCGCGTCGCCTCGACGAGCGGAACGTGCAGCGTCACGAACTGCGCGTTGCGCAGCACTTCGGCGACGCTCGCGGCGCGCCGCACCTGCGACGGCAGGCTCCACGCGGCGTCGACGGTGATGTCGGGGTCGTAGCCGAGGACGTGCATGCCGAGCTTGATCGCGGCGTCGGCGACGAGGCAGCCGATCTTGCCGAGGCCGACGATGCCGAGCGTCTGGCCGGCGAGCTCGACGCCGGCGAACGCCTTCTTGCCGTCCTCGACCGCGCGCTCGAGATCCGGCGCGGTCGGGTCGAGCGCGCCGACGAAGGCGAGCGCCGGCGCGAGCCGGCGCGCTGCGAGCAGCATGCCCGCGAGCACGAGCTCCTTGACCGCATTGGCGTTCGCTCCCGGCGCGTTGAAGACCGGCACGCCGCGCTTGCTCATCGCCGCGACCGGGATGTTGTCGGTGCCGACGCCGGCGCGGCCGATCGCGCGCACGCTCGCCGCGATCGCGGCCCCGTGCAGGTCGGCCGAGCGGACGAGGATCGCGACCGGATCGGCGACGTCCTTGCCGACGCGATAGAGCTCCGCGGGAAGGCGCGACAGCCCCGCCGCCGAGACCTGGTTCAGCACCAGGATGCCGTGCCGCTCAGCCATGCTCGGCCTCGAACTCGCGCAGGTAGGCGACGAGCGCCTGCACGCCCTCGATCGGCATCGCGTTGTAGATCGACGCGCGCATGCCGCCGACCGAGCGGTGGCCCTTGAGCTGCACCAGGCCGCGCGCCTCCGCGCCCTTCAGGAACGCGGCGTCGAGGGCCTCGTCGCGGAGGCGAAACGGCACGTTCATCAGCGAGCGGTCGGCGCGCGCGACCGGGTTCGAGTAGATGCGGCTGCCGTCGATGAATTCGTAGAGCAGCGCCGCCTTCTCCCGGTTGCGCTCGGCGATCGCGGCGAGGCCGCCCTGCGCCTTCAGCCAGCGAAAGACGAGCCCGGCGATGTAGATCGCGTAGGTCGGCGGCGTGTTGAGCATCGACTCGGCTTCGGCCTGCAGCTTGTAGTCGAACGCCGACGGCGTGAACGGCAGCGCCCGGCCGATCAGGTCGTCGCGCACGATCACGATCGTCAGCCCCGCCGGGCCGATGTTCTTCTGCGCGCCGGCGTAGATGCAGCCGTAGCGGGCGACGTCGACCGGCCGCGACAGGATGTCGCTCGACATGTCGGCGACGAGCGGGACGCTGCCGACGTCGGGAGTGAAGTGGTACTCGACGCCGCCGATCGTCTCGTTCGAGCAGATGTGGACGTACGCGGCGTCGGGGTCGAGCTGCCAGCGCTCGCGCGGCGGGATGCTCGTGAACTTCGAGTCCTCGCCGCTCGCGGCGACGTTGACGCGCGCGTACTTCTTGGCCTCGGCGATCGACTTCTTCGACCATTCGCCGGTCGAGACGTAGTCGGCGCTCGCCTTGCCGCGCAACATGTTCATCGGCACGATCGCGTTCTCCCCGATCGCGCCGCCCTGCAGGAAGAGCACCTTGTAGTTGGCGGGGACGGCGAGCAGCTCGCGCAGCAGCGCCTCGGCCTCGGCGTGGATCGCGATGAACTCCTTGCCGCGGTGGCTCATCTCCATCACCGACATGCCGGAGCCGTGCCAGTCGAGCATCTCGTCGGCGGCGAGCCGCAGCACCGGCTCGGGCAGCGCGGCGGGGCCGGCGCTGAAGTTGTAGGCGCGTGACATCGGAGCTCCGCCGGCCTTCGCGGCCGCGTTCGAGGAGCGCCGATTATCCGTGGGGCGCGCGGCGCGCGTCGACGTCGCTCGACGACGCCACGGCCGCGCCGGGCGCCTTCGCTACTTGCTCGGCGTGGCGCTGCCGCCGCTCAGCAGCGGCGGCGCTTCGGGCACGCCGGCCGCGATCGCGCTTTCCTTCACGGCCTTGGCCATCTCCATCAGCTCGCGCTGGCGCGGGCTGACGCACGGATCGACGAGTCGCTGGCCGGTCTTCGTGTTCAGCAGCATCGACTTGCTGGCGATCTGGACCATGAG
>JASLGD010000648.1 GCA_030150305.1 Caldimonas sp.
TCGCCGAGTACGTCGGGCCGGAGCGCGTCCTCGTCGTCGCGCGCGTCGCGCTGCGCAACGACGGCGGCCAGGGCGAGCTCGCCCGCACGCTGCGCCGGCTCGAGCGGCGCTTCACCGAGAACCCGAACGTCGTCGCCGCGATCGTCACGCTGTCGTCGCCCGACGAGCCCGACTGGAGCTGACGGGTCGCCGAGATCGACCCGCGGTCGTGTGCGACGCGCTGCGGGATGGACCGTCGCCGCGCGATTTGTTCCAATCGGGCGCCCCGGCCTCGCCTGCACGCAACGGAGACTTCATGATTCTGCGAACGATCGTCCCGCGCGCCGTCGCTGCGCTCGCCTTCTGCCCCATCGTCGCGGTCGCCGCTGGCATGGCGCCCGGCCTGTGGGAGCACAGCATCAAGTTCAAGTCGCAGAGCGGCGACATGGAGGCGCGCAAGGCGCGCATGCAGGCGGAGATCGCGGCGATGCCGCCGGAGCGGCGCAAGATGGTCGAGGACATGATGGCCAAGCGCGGGATGTCGTTCGACGCCCAGGGCACGACGCTGCGCGTCTGCGTGACCAAGGAGCAGGCCGAGCGGATGGAGCCGTTGCCGATGAACCGCGAGGAGTGCAAGCAGGACGTCGTGTCGCGCAGCGCGAGCTCGTTCAAGATCCGCTGGACGTGCGGCGGCAACAATCCGTCGAACGGCGAAGGCGAGATGCGCTTCTCGAGCGACAAGGCGTTCACCGGGACCGCGGTCGTCAACACCGTGCACGACGGCAAGCCCGACCGCATGGACGTCGAGAGCGTCGGCAAGTGGGTGTCGGCCGATTGCGGCACCGTCAAGCCGCGCACGGGCCCGAAGCCGTGACGCGGTCGCGCCGCTTCGCGATCGCGCTGGTCGCGATCGCCTCGGTCGCGTTGGTCGGCTGCTCTTCGATGCAGGCCGGAAGCTCGCGCGCGGCGACGCGCTACGTCGTCGACGCCGCCTGGCCGAAGCCGCTGCCCGACAGGTGGCAGGTCGGCGCGGTCGCCGGCGTCGCCGTCGACCGGCGCGACCACGTCTGGATCATCCAGCGTCCGGCGACGCTGACCGACGACGAGCGCGCGGCAGCGTTCGACCCGCCGCGCGCCGTGTGCTGCGTGCCGGCACCTTCGGTGATCGAGTTCGACGGCGACGGCAACGTGCTGCGCAGCTGGGGCATGGCGGGCAGCGGCTACGACTTTCCCAAGCGCGAGCACGGCATCTACGTCGACCCCGAGGGCAACGTCTGGATCGCCGGGAACCACGACCTCGACCACCAGGTCCTCAAATTCACCGGCGACGGCAAGTTCCTGCTGCAGATCGGCAAGGCCGGCCAGACCGGCGGCAGCAACGACACGCGTCTGCTCGGCAAGCCCGCGCACATGGAGCTCGATGTCGCCGCCAACGAGCTCTACGTCGCCGACGGCTACGGCAACCGGCGCGTGATCGTGTTCGACGCGACGACGGGTGCCTACAAGCGCCACTGGGGCGCATACGGCAACCGGCCCGACGACGCCCCGACGACGTACGACCCGGCGGCGCCGCCGTCGCGGCAGTTCGGCAGCCCGGTGCACTGCGTGCGCCTGGCGCGCGACGGCCTCGTCTACGTCTGCGACCGCGAGAACGACCGCATCCAGGTGTTCCGCAAGTCGGGCGAGTTCGTGCGCGAGTTCTTCGTCGCCAGGCAGACGCGCCAGATCGGCTCGGTCTGGGACATGGTGCTCTCCGCCGATCCCGAGCAGACCTACATGTACGTCGCCGACGGCGGCAACAACGTCGTCCACGTCCTGCGCCGCGCCGACGGCGTCGAGGTGTCGGCGTTCGGCCGCAACGGCCGCATGGCCGGGCAGTTCCACTGGGTCCACAACATCGCGATCGACTCGAAAGGCAACCTCTACACCGCCGAGGTCGACACCGGCAAGCGCCTGCAGCGCTTCGTTCCGGCGCCGTGATCCTGCCGCGCGAGCGCACTACCGCGTCTTCCCTCCCTTCGCCCACGACCACCATGCACGACACCGTTCGATTCACGCTCCGTCTCGTCGCCGCGCTCGCGGCGTCGTCGCTCGCCGCGCTCGCCGCCCACGCGCAGATGAAGGTCGGCGTGATCGCCTCGGCGACCGGCGCCACCGCCGTCGTCGGCATCCCGCAGAAGAACACCGCGGCGCTGCTGCCCAGGCAGATCGGCGGCGTGACCGTCGAGTACGTCGTCTACGACGACGCCTCCGACTCGACGCAGTCGGTCGCGCTCGTCAAGCGCCTGCTCTCCGAAGAGAAGGTCGACGCGATCATCGGTCCCTCGGGTTCGCCGAACGCGATGGCGTCGCTCCAGTTCGTCGCCGAGGCGAAGACGCCGATGCTCGCGCCGGTCGGAACGCCCGCGGTCGTCCTGCCGATGGACGAGAACAAGCGCTGGGTCTACAAGACGACGCAGAACGACGACCTGATCTCCGAGGCGATCGTCGGCCACATGGCCAGGCACGGCGTCAAGACGGTCGGCTTCATCGGCCTCAACGACGCCTACGGCGAGAGCTGGTACCGCACGTTCGTGCCGATGGCCGAGAAGGCCGGCATCAAGCTGGTCGCCAACGAGCGCTTCGCGCGCACCGACCAGAGCGTCATCGGCCAGGCGGCGAAGATCATCGCCGCCACTCCCGACGCGGTGCTCGTCGGCGCCGCCGGCGGCCCGACCGTGCTGCCGCAGACGACGCTCGTAG